>JAZUKX010000001.1:0-6335 GCA_045643505.1 Candidatus Absconditabacterales bacterium
CCGCTTGGCCTCCGACTTAATTGTGAAAAGATTTAGATTTATTTTTCTTTGATGATTTGACATGAAAATGATTACCTATGTATTTACCACGTGGATATATAGTATATCATTTATTGGAAGAATATATCAGAGAAAAAGAAGTCAAATTATGATATCATCATGTCATGACACCATGTCTTTGAAATGTAGAACTATACAGGACTTCATGACACCTTGCTCACTATCAAGATTGAATGTTCCCAATCATGGAAAGAGAATGAGAAGAATTTGTATTAAGACCTATGAATTGTCCTCACCATATGATGATTTATGCAAATCAATTACATTCTTACAAAGACTTACCTATTAGAATCGGAGAAATTGCACATGATTTTAGATTTGAATGATCTGGAACTTTGAAATGAATAGAAAGATCGAGGCATTTCTGTCAAAACGATGCTCACCTATTTGTGACTCCAGAACAAATGAAAGATGAATTTAAAAAAGTAGTAAATCTAATATTTGATGTATACAAAGACTTTGGAATCACAAATTACAGATGTGTTTTATCTCTTAGAGATCCTGCAGATACTGTAAAATATCATCAAGATGATGAAATGTGGAACAAAGCTGAAAATGCATTGAGAGAAGTAATGAATGAAATGTGATTAGAATATACAGAAGAAATTTGAGAAGCAGCATTTTATGGACCAAAATTGGATGTAAATGTAAAACCTGCTATCTGAAATGAATACACTCTTTCTACTTGTCAGCTTGATTTCTGTCTTCCTGCTAAATTTGATTTGAAATATACAGACAAAGATGGAGAAAAAAAGACTCCTATCGTATTACATAGAGCAATATTATGAGCTATTTGAAGATTCTTAGCTTACATCATTGAAGAGACAAAATGAATATTCCCAACATGGTTAGCACCTGAACAAGTGAAGATTATTCCTGTAGCAGATGCTTTTAATGATTATGCAAATAAAGTTTGTGATGCATTAAAATCAAAAGATTTCAGAGTAAGTATAGATGAAGGAAACGATAGTTTCAGTAAAAAAATTAGAAATGCAGAATTGATGAAAATCCCATATATTTTGATTGTATGAGAGAGAGAACAAAGTTCAAATTGAGTTTCTGTTAGAGAGTTTGTAAGTAAAGAACAATATGATTTGAGCTTGGATGATTTCGTAGCAAAATTAGATGATATAGTGAAAAATAAAAAATAAATTCCAAATTAAAATATTAGAAAAAAGGCACGATCGGTGCCTTTTTTTGTATTTGTATTTTACTGAATTATTCTTCATTTGCAGATCTCCATGCTTTGAATTCTTCAAATAATTCTTCATCTGATACTGTTGATGTATTATTATTTGATTTTACTAACTTCTCAATTCTATTTAATTGAGTAAATAAATTATCCCAATTTGTGTCTACATCTCAAGTTAAAAGCGTTTGTGCAGGGCAATTACATTCAACTGGTTCTACTTCTTCACAAACTTCACAAGTTTCGCATGCACATTCTTCAATTTCAGGGCAATCTATTTCAACATCATTATGATAGATAAAATCTGCCACTCTTTCTGCTAATGGTTGTCCAAACCATTTCATATAAGCGACAAAACCTAAAATTAAAATAATCCAAACAATACTAGTCCAAAATACTTTTTTCATTAGTTTTTTTATTATGTTATAAAATTTTTAATTCATAAGTTTATCAAAATCTTTTGGTAAATTTGCTGTGAAATAAATTTCATTTCCATCTAGATTTACAAAACTGTATTTACTACAATGTAACATTTGTCTATTAATTTTCAACTGTTTATACAATTTTCTATTTGTAGATGGATTTCCATAGATAATATCTCACAATAATGGCAAGTTTTCACTCGATAAATGGACTCTAATTTGATGCATTCTTCATGTATATAATTTAACTCTCACTAGAGATATTGGTCATAATATTGAATGATTTATAGTTTTTTCATTCCAAATTTCAGTCTTTGCATCTAATCAATTTTCTGAGATGGACATATGTGAACTTCCAAATTTTTTACTATAAAATTTTTCAATTTTTTTGTCTATAATCAAATGATCTGGAGCTTCTCACAATACTATACAATAATATTCTTTGTTTGTTTCTCTATTTCTGATAAGTTCATTGAGATACTGTAAAGCTTCGTAAGTCTTTGCTCAAATAAGAATTCCGGAAGTATCCTTGTCCAATCTATAACAAAAACTTGGTTTAAATGTATCAGAACTAATTTCTGCACAATATTTTTCCAAATAATCATTCATACAAAGATCATTTTTGTGTTTATCACTTGGATGTGCTACAATTCATGCAGGCTTATCAAATACAATCCAATTTTCATCCTCATATACAATCATATCTTTAATATTTTTGATATTTAAGTCTTTAAATTTCTGCTGTCTTGTATCTGCAAGTTTAGTTGGCTTTTTATTTCATGTTTCTATATTTGTAAATTTTATCTCATCTCACAGTCTAAGTCTATAATCTCAATCTACTCTCTTTCAGTTTACAAGTATAGCTCATTTTCTGATTCGAGAAAAAATATCTGTCAATTTTATTTCAGGATATGGTTTAAAATATTTCCTCAGATATCTATCAAATCTCTGATTTGCAATATTATAATCTACTTTTTTTAATTTCAAAATTTTTAATTTAATTAATAAACTATAATAATTTTACATATTTAACTTGAAATTTCAAAGCGAATACATATCATCTAATAGTGAGATAGAGAATATATGGCGGTTGTAGCTCAATTGGTAGAGCAACGGACTGTGACTCCGTGTGTCGTGGGTTCGATCCCCATCAACCGCCCCATAAAAGGTATCCATTATTGGATATTTTTTTGTTTATAATAAATTTAACAATCAATATTTTTGTATTATTATGATCTTAATCTTGCATATTTTTTATTGACATTTTTAAATAAAACAATATTATTATATTTGAAAACAAAAAAAAATTATAAACTTATGAATAAATTTTTAAAAACTATTTTATTATTTGTGGCCGTCTTTACATTGTATTCATGCGACAACACAAGAGCTGAAAATGGTTGTACAGCTAAAGATGATTCTATTGTGTGCTATAAACATACCATAGATTCTTTATATAACACTGTAATCTATGGACAAAAAGTAGAAATAGCAGAGTTGAAAGAGCGTCACGCTATCGATTCAACCAACTATGAAAATGCTCTGGAAGAGATAGAAAGACTCAACGACATAATAAAATCTATGAAGAGTAAAAAATACACAACACCAAAAAAAACTCCCCCTGTGCCAAAGCCTCAGCGTGTTGTTGAAGCCCCATGGGCGGGGCATCATCTATAGATTTTACTCTAACACCCGCATTCGACTTGAATGTGGGCTTTTTTTATTTCTTTTATGATTTATAATATAATATTCTTGATATCTTTGTCTTAAAAGAACTTTCTATAATCTCTATTACAGCAATTCTTCTATTGAAGTTTTTTTTCTATGACATATTTTAAATTAAATATAAAATTTACAACTATTTTGTTGACATTAATATAAAAAAATATATAATTAAAAAAATAAATAATTAACAAAACTATAAACTAAATTATAAAAAAATGAGAAGAGTTTTAAATTTTTTAAGAAGATTCTGGTACCTTCTAGTTATCGTCGTCTTAGTGATTCTTTCTGTTATTTTTATCACAAAGAGTCAAAAGAACCGTCACCGGGCTGAAACTAGTGAAGCTCAAATTATAGCTGACTCGCTCAGCTACACAAACACTCTTTCCCAAGTAGCAAAGGAAAGAGATTCGCTCTATCTTGAGCTGATATCTGCTCGAGACACAATCGCAGCTGATAAAGCAGCGATTGAAAGCTTGGTAGAGACTGATGCCCAGCAAAGGGAACTCATTGAGGAACAAAGAGTTGCTATTGAAAAATTAAAAGCAGCTCGTGGTAAATCTACAAAAAAGGCCACGCCGAAAAAATCAACGGCGAAACCTCAGCGTGTTGTTGAAGCCCCATGGGCGGGGCATCATTTGTAATGAAAACAAAGCCGCATTCAAATTGAGTGTGGCTTTTTTTTATTTTTCGTGATTTAGATATATCAATGTATCCATATCTTCTGGTTCTCGCTGTCTTCCAAATGTATCTAATTTCTCTGAATAATGAAATGGAACTATATAATTATCTGAAATCTTTCTATACTCTCTATTAAATACATCCATAAAATGACCATTTTTGATGATTGGTGAAATCAAAAAGACATCTTGTCATACATATCACTCTTCCTGTAATCGAGAAAAAAATAATGTGGAAAAAAATTCTATCGTCTCTACGACTAAATTTTCTGCAATTGGATTTCATTGGACATCTTCATAAGTTTTGTACCAATATTGCAAAATTCAATTATCCTTGTACATTTGCTTCAGAGCATTTACTCAAAGATTTAGAGTTTTTACTCACTCATAAAAACTATTTGAAATTTTTATAATTTTTGCAGAATTTTCTGAAATATACAGCAAAAAGAAATTTTCTCTCTTTAAGTTATTTCTGAGAAATAGTGTAGTGTAAAATGATTGTGGAAGTATTTTTATATTTTTATTTTCTCTAATTTTACCATAGACAGAATCCAATTCATTTAGAGATTTATAATCAATATAAATCACATAGAGTCTAAAAAATATAGATCCAGATTCTCAAATCAAATGCTGTTTTTCCTCTCAATTTATAAAAATACTATCAATATGAGTTGACAAAAATCATCATGATACTCAAGTCTGTCTCTCGATATAATCTATTTTTTCTGCAGTAATCTCATGTAAATGCTGTATTGTAAATCATTCCAAACAATCAAAATAAATATCAAATCTAAAAAATGAGAATCTACTTTCATCAAGCAAAAATACTTGTTTATATTTTGTGTAATCATATGATTTTTCTGCAATTTGAGATAAATTTTCATGCAAGTAATATTGATGAATCTCGGATCAATTTTGGATACTATATACTCAAAATCTTGGATAAGATTCTGATAAATATTCATATCGAACCTGCACAATAATTAATAATTAATAATTAAAAATTAATAATTTACGAATTCTTATTCATTGTAAAATTTTCCATTATTTATTATTTTATTTTCATAATTTCTAGACAATCTTCCATCGTCAAATCTGTAGCATCTTTTCATCATTTTGGTATTCTATAATTTTTTTTCTCATATTTGATGTATGGTCAATACATTCAATTCAATACTTCTATTTTTTTTCATTTATAATCATATTCATGTATGTATTTATTATTTTCTTTTTCTATTTTTTGCTGTATTAATGGGATCGATTGTTCAATTGTAATTGTATATGGATCTAAAGGATCTTCTCATCACTTTGGAATAGAGACAAACAAATCTTTATATTTCAAATAAGGTCAAAATCTTCAAATTGCTGCTATTACTTTTTCTCATTCATATTCTCATACTTCTCTTGGCAATCAAAAGCAATCTAACGCTTCTGATAAAGTTATTGTCTCTATTGTTTTTCAGTTTGGTATATTTGCAAATTTTTTGTCTTCATCATCTGCTTTTCATATTTGGATCAATGGACCATAACGACCAAGTCTCACAATTACTGGTTTTCATGTCTTTGGATCATCTCACAAAACTCTCTCTCAACTAGCTCTCTCTGCTCATTGTGCTTTGGATACTTCTTGGTGAAATGGTCAATAAAATTTGGAAATCATAGACACTCGTTGTATATCTCATTCAGCAATTTTATCAAATTCTTCCTCTACATTTGCTGTGAAATTGTAATCCAAAATATCATTGAAATTGTCCATAAGGAAATCTGTAACTGTCCTTCATGTATCAGTTGGAAATAATTTATTTTTTTCTGCTCATGAATTTTGAGTCTTAGTAGATTGTGTTATTTCGTTATTTTTTAACAAAAATTCTGTATATGGAATCTTTTCTCATGTCCTACTATCCAATTCTACATATCATCTTTTTTGGATAGTGGAAATAGTAGGTGCATATGTAGATGGACGACCTATTCATCTTTTTTCCAATTCCTTTACAAGACTTGCTTCTGTATATCTAGGTGCATGTTTTTTAAATTTTTGAGTACTCGAAATCTGTATAGAGTCCAATTTTTCTCATTTTTGCAAATCTGGAAGCAATACTGACATTGATTCTTCATCATCATCTGTTCATTCAGAATAAACTTTGAGGAATCAATCAAATTTAATTACTTCTCATTCTGCAATAAATTTATTTTTGCTGTTTGGTATGTCGATAGTCACTTTTGTCGTTTTTACTACAGCTGGAGCCATCTGTGATGCAATAG
>JAZUKX010000002.1:0-4483 GCA_045643505.1 Candidatus Absconditabacterales bacterium
ATATGGACATAAAAATAAATTAGTAGAATGATTTACAAGCAAGTATAATATAAATAAGTTAGTATATTATGAAGAGACGACAAATATATCTGATGCTATAAATATAGAAAAACAATTAAAATGATGGTTAAGATCCAAAAAAAATGAATTAGTAAAAAGTGTAAATCCAAATCGAGATGATTTATGATGTAATCGATTTTAATAAAATATATTCTTCACTACGTTCAGAATGACACATAAATATATTTATATGAATAAAATTTTTCCATGAAAATCTGAATCGTTTGACTTCCAAATGTCTGAAAATCAACATTATTTAATGCACTTACCAATTCATATTCTGCTCCAGCAGAAAATTTCCCATTCTGTACTATTGAGCCAAATGTATGAATTGTAGATGTGAAGGATCCTAGAGTAGAAAAATTAGCAGAACTTTCAAATAGCAAAAAGACAGTTTTTGCAAATATTGAATTTGTAGATATTGCATGACTTGTTCGTGGTGCTTGAAAATGAGAATGATTGGGAAATCAATTTTTGGCAAATATACGTGAAGTAGATGCTATAGTACAAGTGCTTCGTTATTTCAAAGATAGTGATGTAGTTCATGTAGAATGATGAGTTGATCCTATTAGAGATGTAGAAATTATAAATTCAGAACTAGCTTTTTCTGACCTTGAGAGGATTGAAAGAATCTTGCCATGACTTCAGAAGAGAGCACAAAGTACATGAGATAAATTTGTAAAAAGAGAAGCAGAATTACTTGCAAAAATTCAAAAAGTACTGGAAGAATGAAAATTGGCAAATGTTCTCAAAGATGAACTTACACCAGATGATGAAAAGGTTTTGAGGACATATTGATTCCTTACTTTGAAACCATTCATTTATGCATTAAATGTTTGACAAGATGATATAAAAAATAAAGAATCAATACAGGCAGAATTTCAATCAAAATTGAATGCTCCAGTTGTCATTGTTTGTGCCAAAATTGAATCAGAGATGATGTGAATGTCTAGTGAAGAAAAATTAGAGTTTAAATCAGAATTGTTAGATATCCAAGATACTTCTAAAATACCTACATTGGACGACTTAATCTGACTCGCTTTTGATACGGTTTGATTGATGTATTATTTTACTACTGGAGAAAAAGAAACAAAAGCTTGGACTATAAAAAAATGATCTACAGCCCCACAAGCGGCTTGAGCAATTCATACAGATTTCGAGAGGTGATTTATTAAAGCTGAAGTGATAAATTTTAATGAATTTGTCGAATTATGAAGCTGGCCAAAGGCAAAAGAAAAATGAAAAGTAAGATTGGAATGAAAAGAATATATTGTCCAAGATGGAGATATTATGATATTTAAATTTAATGTATAATTTTTTTTGTTTTTAACTTGACATTGTTTTCACAATTATTATAAAAAAATCTGTAAAACATTTTATCTATATAAAAGGTAACATGAACTTCCACGTAAAGATGGACGACAAAAAAATCAAAGTAGATATAGAGTCTACAAATCTAAAAGATGTCCTAATCTACTGCAAACCAAAAGAGAGATTAGTCCTTATGAAAAAATTTGGTTTAGATGGTAAAAAATGAGTTCCTCTTCAAAGAATTTGAAAAGAATACAATTTGACTAGGGAGAGGATCAGACAAATAGAAACTCAAGCTCTTATGAGATTTAGGAGATTAATTGTCTGAAATCCAACTTATATGGATGTCTTGCAAGAAGCAAAAAAGACATTGGATTCTCATGGATGATTTTTAGTAGAAGATTCTTTGGTATCAAAACTTATTAACAAAAATATGTTTAAGTTTACTAGAGAAGAGCTGAAATTGATCTTGATATCAGATTTCGATGTGTCTTATCTAAAAAGAAACAAATATTTGAATAAATCTTTTTATTTAGAGCCATTGTACGAAGATCTTTTGACAAAACTTGTATTATATACTCAAGATTATTTCAAAAAAAGATGGAATTCTCAAGATTTATATGAATACATTTGATTGATCAAAGAAGAATTTACAAAAGATTTCAAAGAGATTGCATATTTAAAAAATGATTTATTTTATATAAATTTCTTTGAAGCTATTAGAGAAGTATCTGTATTTGATGGAAAAGTTTGATTACCAGATTTCGAAGATGTAAATCCAAAAACAATCAAATTAAAAATACTTTACACAATGAGAAGAATCAACAAACCAATTCATTATCAAGAATTGCCTGCAAAGATCGTAAAATGGTTCCCTCAAAAGTCTGTAAAATTAAACACAATTCATAATGAATTAGTAAAAAATAATGACATATTTGTAAACTTATGACTTTGAATATATGGATTAAAAGAGCGAGGTTATGAATGATGACAAGTAAAAGATATCTTGGTTAGGATCTTTGAAAAACATGGTAGAGCTATGAATGTAAAGGAATTATGCAAAGAAATGTTGAAAGAAAAAATGGTAAGTCCAAACACAGTTATGTTGAATTTACAGAAATATAAAGATTTGTTTGTTAGAGTAGAGAAGTGAGTATATGAACTCAAAAAATAAGTTGGTAATGGTATAAAATAAAAAAAAGCTACAAGTGAAAACTTGTAGTTTTTTTTATTTTAATAATTCATTTTAATTCTTCCGGATTGAGATAATACCGCAAGGCCACATTTTTCACGTAATTTTGTAATAAAAGAAAATCGTTCTTCTTTATTTTTATTCAACAAAATTAGTGAATTTTCAGTATATGCAGTTTCTTTGTAGTTAATTAGCTTTCCATATAATAATAGATAATATGTCGTTATACTGTACGTTTATCTCAATTCTTTAATCACTCTTCCTGATGATATAAGAATGGCATCAGTACATTTTGCCTGTAATAAATCCATAAATAAACCTATTTCTTCTTGAGTCATAAACTCTAATAAAGGAATTCCATATTGATTTATAGATTCATTATATGAGACAATTTCTCCAGTTTTGTCTGTTACCCATGTTATTACATGTGTCTCATAGTTGTTTGTATCCACAAATGAGCATGACACAGAGAAAATAGGTTCAGAGCAATATGGCGAAGAAGATGTTATTGTAAATGTAATATAATCATCATAGATAATAGAAGCTGTTTTTAAATTGCTATTAATAGCAATACCTGGAAGATTGTGGTACGCCTCATATATCACATCAGTGAATGAATAAGACGTTTCTTGTGCATTTACACTCATCACTGCAAATAGCAGTGTGCATCCTGCCACAAGGCTCAGATGACTATTTTTTGTTTTTTTCATATGTTTATTATTATATTTTTGATATTTTTTTTGAAAAAATATAATAATAATTATATGTTAAAAGTCAAGTTCTTTGGAATAAAAAAAACCGTGAATACTTCACGGTCTTTCTATTTTATTCTAAATGAATTTTTGTCACAGAGCATTTACCACTTTCCACATCTTCTTTTACTTTTTTGTACTTTACTTCATATTCCATTCTTCCATCTTCATATTTTACAGTTACCTTATCATTTGGCCTGATTTTCGCATTATTTGGAATGTTAGTAGATACTGTATTATCTTTTTTTTCTCACATGTCATCATCTCATCAAACTTCAAATATTTCAAATCAATCTTCATCTTCAAATATCATTTCTCTCTTGTCGATTACTTTTTGAGATTTTTGTCTGTTTTGTTCAGATTGGACAATTTTTATCATTTCTCACAAATTTCCAGATGCTTTTGAAAGTTTTTCCAAGAATGCTTTATCTCATGTTTTTTGCTTTTCTATGATGAATTTTACCGCTTCATCTTGTTGCTTAATTGCTTCAAAATTCAAATTTAATATATGTGATGTAGTATTTACCTTGTATGTATAAATAAGCGTCTGAAATTTTTCAAAAGACTCTTTCTTGTACACAATTAATGGATCTTGTTGGGCGTATCCCATAAATCATACTTTATCTCTCAAATATTGCATTTCATCAATATGAGATACTCGTAATTTATCTAAATGGAACAAGAATATATCTCTAAACACATCATACAATCTGTCATCATCTAGAGTTTTTAATCCATTTTCCAATTTTTCAGTCAATGTATTTGTTAATTCAACCTCTAAATCATTTAATCACATTCATTCTCGCTTGTCAGCTGTAGATTTATCTAGTGTAATATTAAATTCTTTTACAAATGTTTCCAAGAATTCTACAGGAGTTTGTTTCAAATTTCATGCTTCTTCTACTTTTACACTTACTAGCATTTCTATTATGTTTTTCAAATCATGCTTAGTCTCTTGCACAAATGCTAGTTTTTTTTCTTGATCTAATTCTGCTTCAATTATTTGGTCCCTTTTTGCATAGATTTGATGCCTTTGTTTATCTATTACACTATCATAATCAAATAAATGTTTTCTGATACTAAAATTCCAAGCTTCTATTTGCTTTTGTGCAGTTTCAATTGAATTTGTGAATTGCTTTTGAGTTAATTCTAAGTTTTCTAAATCTTC
>JAZUKX010000003.1:0-13172 GCA_045643505.1 Candidatus Absconditabacterales bacterium
ATAGACAAAAATCAAGTTAATAACTATTGTTTTTTAAATTAAAAATTTAGTTGAAATTAGTATTTGTATCACTAAACTTCAACAGCACGACAAAACTTTAATTTTACAATTTAGGCACAAAAATATGTTGGTTCTTTGAATTATTTTGTTGATCATATGAATAATATGACTTGTATTATGATTTTATTTTTTGTATTTTTTACGTCAACCTATACGTGATATACCTGATGACAACGAATGTTTTGTAAGTCCAGCTAATGGAAAAATCATTGCTATAATAAACAATCCGACAGAAGATGAAGTATTATACAAAAAAAATAGCAAAGTAATGGATAATTTTGTAAAGGATCTATGAGAATGATGTACAATGGTTTCAATTATGATGACCGTAATGAATGCTCATTATCAAAAAGCACCAAACAAAGCCACGCTAATTGACCAAGAATATTATCCTGGTAAAAAATATAATGCTATCAGGAGAGCTTACACTATGAGAGCAACTTTTCAAAATGAATATAACAACATGCTATTTGAACAAGAAGATGGAATTCGTTTCAGAGTAATCCAAATTGCATGACAATTAGCGAGAAGAATTGTCCCATTATTGGAAATAAATGACACAGTAGAACAATGAGATACAATTGGATTGATAAAATTTTGATCTCAAGTGACAATAGTATTTGATAAAAATGTAGATGTAATTGCAAAAGTTTGAGATATCGTAATAGATGGAGAAACAATCATAGCTAAAGCCAAAAATACAGCAAAGGAATAAAAAAATATAGACCCCGTGGTCAATTTTCGACACCCGGGGGTCCAACCCGCTGACAGCAACCGCCGCCTACTGACCCCGGGGTCTTCTTTTCGAACAACAAAAAAAACTCCCCGAAGGGATGATGGCTATTTTAAATTATTATTTCAAGTTTTATTTTTTACAATTTTTTTACCAATCTTTTTTTCGATTTTTTCTCTAGCTTCTCATGCTATTTCAGAACCAGAAATTACAGCATCTTGTACTTGTTGAAATCATTCACTTCAAGTTGATTTGATTATTTCATGTGATCATGCCTCTGCTAAATCCACTATAGCAATTTCAATCATATCCATATTATCTCTCAGATTATCAGTTTTTTTCAATCATTTCATATTTTTATATTCTTTTGCTCATCACTTTACTCCAAGTCAAATATCATAAATTTTGTTTGTTAAAACCGCATATTCGAATCAGTCTTTAATTCATCTTTCTTTTAAAATATCTGTAAATGAATTTCTAGTCTGTATACTTTGTAATCTAGATGTGATCCATCTATCATCTTTTCATTGTTTTTTCCAAACCATGACAGCTCTGGCTTTTGCTCTATCGATTCAAAGTTCTGGATTACTTAATTCTTCCATTCTTTCATTTCCAAGTGAAGCTAGTCGTTGCTTAAGTGGTTCTGCATTTGGAGATGGAATTGACTGAATAATACGTAAAATTCACTTTGTGTTTGAAGCATCGGTTTTATATTTTTTTCCATCAGATGCCAACATTTTCAGTTCGTGACAATTTGTCACGACCTCACTTCATTCAGCAATCAACCTTTGTTTGAGTTTTCTTCGATATGCTCATTTATCTTTTCATTGACTATTTGTCAATATTGAAACAATATCTACAACAGAGAACCATCGTTCACCATTAATTAATTCTTTTCTAATAGCTTTACTATCAAACAAAATTACTTCATTTCATACCATTTTTATGTAATTAATTTATAAACAACATATTTGTAATAATAATATTTTTTTCTAAAATCAATATTATTTTTGACAGAATAAAAAAATAGACCCCGGGGTCGATTTTCGACACCCCGGGGTCCAACCCGCTGACAGCAACCGCCGCCTACTGATCCCCGGGTTGTTTTCCGCTCCGCTGAAACCCCGGGGTCAAAAATCCAAGCAACAAAAAAAACCTCCCCGAAGGAAGGTTTTTTCTATAATTTATTTCGATCTTCAACTGAAATTCAAATATATTCAATTATACAAATTACTACTCACCTAGAAATATCTTTTCATCAATGATTTGGGAATGGAATTCTATATCAATCTTTTATCATAAACATATGTCTTCATCATGGATATGGTCATTTAAATCCAAGTTTTTTTAACTTAGATACCAATTCTCTGGCATTAATTGGAGTAACCTTAGGCATATTCTACTTCTTTATTCATACTAAAATCTTTTACTAAATCTATTTTTCATGTTTTTATATCTTCAATCATAAATGTCTCTATCAAATCTATCATATTATCTCTAGCTTCCTCAAAATTTTCTCATTGTGTAAAATATCCAGGTTTATCTGGAATCTTAGCTATAATTATTCAATCTTCGTCTGGATAATAGACAACTTGGTTTATTAATGAATTAATATAATTTTTGAACATAATAGAATTATTAGATAAATTAAATTATTACTAGAATTATAACTATTCCATAAACCTTTTCAAGCAAAAAAGCAGCAACAAAAAACCTCTCCGGAGAAAAAATTGTCAAAAAAAATCTTGAAATATTTGCAAATTTTTATAATATATAATAGTTATTTGATAAAAATAGTTCGGTATGGATAAAATAAAATTTATAGAATACAACCGTAGCTTGACACATTATGCCAAAATAAACAGAGCTTGTCCAACTAGGCAAGAATGAATATTCTGGAATTTAATACTGAAAAATAAAAGATTTTGATGATATAAATTCAGAAGGCAAAAAGTAATCTGATCTTTTATATTAGATTTTTATTGTTCTAAACTTATGTTGTGAATAGAGATTGATGGTTGATACCATAATGAAAGACAAGATTATGATAAAAGAAGAGATTCAGAAATATCCAAATCATGAATAAAAGTTGTTAGGTTTACAAATGATGAAATAGATAAAAATCTTGAATGAGTTGTCTATTTTTTAGATAATATTGTAAAAGAAAGAGAAAAATATTTTGCATCAAAGTAGGTATTGACTGCTGAGCAACCCCCTCCCTCGCTACGCGAGTACTCCCCCTAACAGGGGAGAAAACTGCTGCAAAATCAACTGCAGTTTCGCTCCCTGATATGGCACTAGTCCCACTCTCTGATAGGGCGCTAGGCTCCCCTCTCTGTTAGGAGAGGGGCTGGGGGTGAGGTTGCAGCAACAAAAAAAACCTCCCCAAAGGAAGGTTTTCTATTTATATATTTCATGTGTTCAAATATTAACAAATGTTATCTCATGTTTTTCTATATCAATTATTGTGATGAACCTATATTCATCATTAATACTACTAGAATACAATCACTCTAATTTTCATTTTAGCTTATGAGTTCTAAGTGATTGATTAAATGGATCCTGTAAGAATTTTAAAGCAACAATTTTGAATTTTTCTTGTATAGTTATTGGTAACATCTCATATCTTTTTTGAAACCTATTTGTTTTGATAATTGACCAACTCATTACTAATTATCTAAACTAGATAAAAATTCATTAGCATTTGAGTACTTAGTAGTATTTCAATTTTTAATATCTTGCATTGCTATATAATGATCTAATTCTTCATACATATTTTTTATCTTTTCAAATTCTCATGTCAAATTATCCAACATAGTCATTGGTATGGTTACTTGATCTTTTGTTGTTGTCGTTGTCTGTGTAGTCATATTAATTTATATTAGATATTAAATCTAATATTATTTTAACTATTCCATAAACCTTTTCAAGCAAAAAAACAACAACAAAAAAAACCTCCCCGAAGGAAGGTTTTTTTCTATTTTAGTTCAAGTGTGAACTATTTTACAACAATATTGTAACTTTCTGCAACTGGAGTTCCTGTTGTTTTTTCATAACTCAATGAAGATATAGTTGTTTGTAATACATCTGGTTCAATGTATTTTCAAGAAACTAAGATATAATATATCTTCTCTTCATTTTTAGCTAAAGTCACAGCAGTTGTAATAGCTGTATCAGGGCTTCCAAATGCTGTACTACCTCCAGGACAAGTTGTTGCATTTACATCTTCTGTCAAACAAACAACTGTTCAGTTATAGAAATCTGAATCGTTTGATGTTGCTTTTACTGTATATTTTAAATCTTTTATATCAATAGCATTATCTTCATCAACATTCTTGATTACAACTTTAAATTGATTATCTGAAGCTTTTGTCATTGTAATTTCAGGAGCTGTAATTCTCAATGTATAAGCTGCTGTTGATAAAGCTTGAACAGTAGCAAAACTTATATCATTTCTGATTGATGTATCTGCTTTTACTGAATTTCCAGCAACAGTAAATAACAAAGTTTTTCCTATAGATGTTGTATCAATTTTTGATAAATCAGCCATAAGAATTAAGTTTGCTGTTTCACCCTCAGCTATTTCATAATTTAATCCCTTTACTAATATTGTTTTATTACTAGAATCACTAGAATCAAATTCTATTGTTCAATCCAATTTATCTCATGTGTTGTTTGCATCAACTATTGATAAATTACCATCTAATAAAGCTGTTATATCATCAGCAGCTAAAGCTGTTGTTAAAGTCAAAGTTAAATCTTTCAATGTAACTTTATCTCAATCTGCTTTAACAGAGAATCTTCAAACTTCTTGATTTTTATTAGAGAACAAACTTCTTGTTACAGGTGCAGAAACTGTTGCTGCAGCAAGAGTAATTTTTCATTCTTCAATTTTTACATTTTCTCCATTAACACTTTTGTGAGTAGCTGCTGTTGCTGGATCTATATACTTTACAGAAGTATTTTCTGTACTAACAGCATGTGTTATTTTTAAATCACACTTAATTGTTTCTGGTGTTGCAACATTAGGAATTTTTGTTCACAATATAACTTGTATCTTTGCTGTATGATTAGCATCAACATCAACATTTGTATTTATTGCAAACATTGTTCCACCTATAATTTGTGCATCAGTAATTTCAAATTCTTCTCCATCAACAACTAATTTTGCACTATCAGCACTTAAAACAGCAGCTGATAATGTACCACTAGGAGTAACTTGAATTGTTTTGATAGTTGTATCTGTTGCTGCTTTGAATGTAGTATTAGCAACTACTATATTTTTTGTTCAAGGTAATACTTCTTTATCATCCAAGTTTACTTTTTTGAATGTAATATTATTTCCATTTACAACAATATTTCCTGGTTGAGCTAATGTAGATCCTGCAGAAGGAGTCATTCAATAAGCATCTTCAGAAACATCAATACTATCTACAGAGAAATTAAAGTTAGCTGTTAATTCAGAGTAAACAACATCAGCTTTAATTTCTAAAGTAGCTGTTTCTTCTCTTTTCTTAGAAATATTCAAATCAGATACTATGATTTTATCATCTGTCAAAGAAACATCTCAAACTTTTTTACCATCAACATAAGCTTCTAGATTATCAAAAGCCTCTCAAAGTTTGTCTGTTGCAGTAGTAAGAGTATTCAAGAATGTTACTCTATTCAAAGTTCATGCAGCTTTACTAAAATCAACATCCATCTTTATCAATGTTTTTGCTGTATCTCAAGCTTTAACAGGAGTTTCTCCATTTTTGATAGTAACATCAACTGTCTTAGATAAAGCAGAAGTTGTCTTTATTGTTCAAAGATTTACAGGGTATCATTCAGCTTTTCAATTTGAAACAACAACGTTTGTTACTTTAAAGTTGTGAGTATTGTTTGCATTTTGGTTCAAAGGCATTTGAACAACAACATCAAATGTTTCAGATTTTCCAGCTTTTACAACTAAAGCAGGAGAGAATTTAACTTTTGCTATATTTGTTGTCTTTGAAACATTAGCATATGCAGTTTCAACATTGTCTCATCTTAAAGCAACTTGTAAATTACTAACAGTATCAGGTGTTCCATCATTATCTGTATCAACCATATCACCGAACGTAGCTAATCCGTCTCTAGAGATTTCTACAGAAGATACTTTTGTATCATATTCTCCAGCTGTTAATTTAATTGTTCCAACTTTTACATTTGTAGCATTTGCTGGAATTTCTTGAGCAGCAGGAACTGATACTTTGCTAACTGTAGCTAATCCATTTCCAGTTGTTTCTTCCTCTTCTTCACTTCCACAAGAAGCAACACACTCATCGTAGTTATCTCCAGCTATACAAGCTAATAATTCTTCAGCTGTACATCCTTCTACTATGTTAGCGTTTTCGTCTGCTCTCATCATCATAAGCATTACATAAACCTCATCTACATTCGACAAAACATGCTTTTTTTACATTTTTATTACATAAAAAACATAGACATCAAACGTGTCTGGAGAAAATAAATGATAAAATATAGGCTATAAATGTCATCATTCAGGGATATGTTCGTAGTCGGAGCTACCTGCCTCATCACGAATTTTTGATCATTTTTTTATATTTTACCGTGACTACTTTTTTGGAAAAATAGGAAATATTCATTCATATCAAAATAAACTTAAATCCTCCTCTCAGACTCGTAGTTCGCCCAATTGATTTACAAGGTTATCTACATGTTTATGTTCGATTTTCAGTTTTGATATAGCGAATATTTATCATTACACTACCAAGATATTTGGCAAGGAACCATACATCTTTGATGTATAATGAAATATTTTTATAGATTTAGTAAATAAGGTGGAATCTGTCTAGATCAATATGTCTCTGTAATGATGTCTTTTATAGATTCTATGCTTAGTCAGGTGTTTTTCATTGTGTCTATAAGTGGCAATATTGTGTCAGAAATGAATTTATTTTCATCAAATCAACACTTATTTTTAAAACAAATCAAAATAATTTTCAAAAATTTATCTCATGATTTACATTGGATTTTTTTTCTAAGTTTGGAATTGATTAGAGATTTATCAGAATTCACTCAATAATAATAGGTGTATAAATTTTTGTATAATCTAAAACTTGGGTTATGCATACTAAATCATCACATCCAGACATATAAATATTTTTTGATTATTGATTTTTTGGTCGAGAATCTTGGCACTTTTGTTGGGTGTCAGCCACCAGATTCATAGATATTTGGATGTCGTCCAGCAAATCACATCAGAGTATGTGGTCAAATTTCATAGATATCATTTCACAATTCTCACAAAAACAATCATAATTCCAATGTCGATACTCATTTAAATTTAGGAATAAAAAATCAATGTGATTGTAATTGTGACAAAATTTTTGTTGCAGCGATTTTTAAATCATTCATTTCTTGGACAATAAATTCATATTGTTTCAATTTTGTACGAATATTTGACAAAATATAATCATTATCATCAATTCAAACCATAGTATCTAATTCAAAACGCATTGTCTTTTTTCATCTATCATGTACGGAATTAAAAAATTCTTTCATCTTTGGTCTAATTTTACCAAGTACAGATTTATTTCAAAATTCGCTTTTATATTTATTTATAAATTCATTGTAATTCATTCACAAAATATCTTCTCTAGAAAAACAATTTATGATATTCTTTTTTGTTTGTGAACGACATTCAAATAATTTATCTAATTCTGGAAAAATCCTATATTGTAACCCTCATATACTTGTGACAATTTCCGACTTTTTTCATCTCAATTCTGCCAACATACGGAAAATATGTCTAAGAGAACTCATTTCTTTTCCAAAAGATCTACGGACAAATCAAATTCAAACTTTATCTTTATTATAAGGATTGTCTTTACATTCCAATTTTCATTTTGTATGTAAATCATTTAATGTTAAAGCTACTACAGCAGAGTCCAACAAATCTGTCTTAAAATCAGCTTTTGCATAATATTTTCTGGCTTGAAATGTGAGTGAAGATTTCAAAATATAAGTATTAGGAATTCTATTATCAAAATAATCCATACAATCATGAGTATAGACTCATGTGTTTTCACATGCAAAAAATATATTATTTTCGTCTATTCCTGCTCAGATTAACTTAATTATTATTGATTCAAGCTGTTTAAATCATTTTATTCAATTATCAATTGTTCATAAATATTCCTGAAATTCAGAATCTCAGATTACGACTGATACATCTAGGACATCTTTTCATACATCTATTCAAATGTAGACAAATAAAGTTTCAATTTTTCAATGAGAAAAAATAAAATTCAATAAATTTTCTCAGTGAGATTCGTGGATAATTAATGTCATTTCGATTTTGTTAGAAAAATAAAAAACAATTATAATCAAAAAAAATTTTTAACAAAATTTTCTAACCATGCAGACCCCGGGGTTGATTTTTCTGCTTTGTAGAAAACCCCATGGTCAAACCACGGCGATGACTTTTACTTTTTTGCTGAATGCTTTTTCCAAAAATCCATCTTGACAATAGTAGACAAAAAAATATGAAAATAATAATATTTTACATATAAACTGAGAAAAAATGAAAAAATTATTTTCAGTTGTCATGTTGTTGCTAACTTTTTCTAGCAACTTTTTTTATTTTAGTTTTGCAGATGAAACCGTTGTAGAAACTACAATAAATTGAAACAATGATTCGTCTGTTATATCTGAAAATTTGTCAGAAGAAATAGATAATAGTAGTTTAGACCAAACAAATCTTAATCAAAATCTAGATATCAATGATGTCGAGAATGTTTGTTTATCATGAGATTTATCAAATGAAAATGTAAACTTAGAAAGTGAATCTGAATATAGTTGTGATAATTGTCCTGATATCATAGATGATTGTGATAATGATGATGAATTTTGTCGATTTTGTTTTCTTGATTGTGATGATGAATGAACTGATTCTTGGTGAGATTTAGAAGATGATGAGAATAATGATTCAAATGAAAATGAAGATATTTTGCCAAATTTGATTATTTCTGAAGTGTTTTTTGATGGGACAAAAGAATGGATAGAAATTTATAATGCATGAGATAATTTTGAGTGATATATTGATTTAAACATAAATAATAAAGATATTGAGATAGATGATTTTGAAATTTGAGCTTGAGAAATCGTTGTAATAGCAAATAATTCTGTCGACTTTATTTCTAATATTCAACTACAAATTTTTGAAAAAAATATTAGTATTACAGATACAAAAGAAATTAATATAGTAATTTATTCAGAAGATTTTGATACAATTGATTCATTTCATGTAGATGAATCTGATGTAAAAAGCGTGGATAAAAAGAAAAATATTTCATTCCATAGATTTATGGATACAAAGGAAATTGTAGAAACAAAAAAAGAATATTCAATAAATGTTTTGAATTGATATTTAGCAAATCCATGAATGATATTCAATGGACCTACTATTCCAGAGACTCCAGAAATACAAACTGCTCCAAATCTAAAAATCACAGAAATTTATTTTGATTGAGATGACAATTGGTTTGAAATTACAAATATTTGAAATGCTGATTTTTCATGAGATTTAATCCTCTCTGGAAATTTAGATTTTTGAATACAAACTGAAATCAAAAAATGAATTTCAAAAGTATTTTCAAATGATTTATCGATGTTCCAGACGTGAAAAAATATTGAACTAATAGACAATGAAATTTCATTTGAAAATGAAGAAATCAATTTGGATTTAATACGGATGTGATATAAATTGGATAATTTTTATGTACACAAAAGTCGAGTTAATGAAGAACAAAATTCTAAATCATCATTTGAAAAAGTTGGACATGATAATAAATGGATGACAACATTTGTTTGACTTAACCTAGATAGGAGATACAATGTAAATAGATGATATACAGCAAATCCTACAAAATATTTTACTATATGAGAAAATATGAAAGATGTAACTAAACCAGTTGAGCCTATGATAATTCCGGATATTCCTATTAATTGCGAAGAATTTTGGGAAAATTCAACTGTAAATATTTCAGAAATCTATTTTTGAAGTGGAATCTATCCACCATATATTGAGTTAAGAATTATTGATGAAATTTCTGATTATTATCCACAAATTTTTTTGTCATGAAGTGCCATAGCTACACCTGTTTATTTTATGACAAAAAATTTAAGGAAAAACACATTTACATTGCTTACTGATAGTTATACGCGGTATAATGAATGACGAGATGCCTTACAAAATAAAAAATTTGCATTAAACAATTCTGGATGGATTGTACTATACTGAAAAAATCGACAAAATGAAAATGTAATATTGGATGTTGTTTATCTCTGAGAATGAATTTCTTGAATTTCAAATTATGCTTGAAAAAATATGGCTGAATGTGCATCTATTTTTGATTATCACGATAAATTTTCACCTTGAATGAATATCTGACAGAGTCAATTCATCCAAATCACACCAGATCCAATAATCCAATATGTACCAATCAATAATGGATGAAATTGTTCAAGTGATGAAAAAATTACATTCAACACATCTGAATCTATGTCGCAAGAAATACAAATTTCTGCAATAAAATACTATCAAGATAAACAAATATTAAAACTCAAAAACAAAACAAATTCAGATATTGATTTACGAGATTATTCTATCCAGACTCTTGATTGAAACACACAAAAAGTACAATGAAATACTCTTTTTGCCAAATCAACTATATCTTTTTTGTGAAATTATTGATTGTCGACCAATTCAGATTTTTGTGTAAATTTACTCAAATGAGATATTGTAGTAGATAGATATTGTAGGAATTCACTCACGAAAGCTACAGCACAAGATGAAGAAAATATCAAAAATCAACTCACTTTCTGGGAAGATTTACAAGATGAAGAATGAGAAGATGAAGAAATTATAGAAACTTGAAACAAAATTGAAGATATTATACCAATCAAAATTATAAATATTGATTACGATCCCGCTTGAGCAGATTGAGAAAATGAAAGTATCACATTGAGATTACTGACATGATGACAAGTCGATTTATCAAAATACACAATACAATACACAAAAGATGGTAAGACAACACAAACAAAAAAAATTCAATGAGTCTTATCTTATTGAAATTCTCAAGTCTTTAAATGAGCATTTGCTTTTCCAAATACTACTACAGACAAAAATCCTGTGACAGTAAATTTAATTTCACCAGAATGAAAAATTGTAGATACATACATATACAATCCAAACAAAATCACACAAATCCCAAATGGAGAATATCAAGTCATATCAGTGACAGACTGAGATACAATAAAAATATCATATGCAGATCAAGAATTTACAGTCAGACTTGCATGAATTGATGCACCAGAATCATCAACACTCAGATGTGGAAAAGTAGAATGTTTTGGTCCAGAGTCTAAACAATATTTAAAGACATTATTGGAATGAAAAACAATTCGTTTTGAATCTGAATCAATGGATTGATTTGATAGATTTGTTGGATATATATTTCTAGACTGAGAAAATATAAATGAAAAAATAATAAAAAACTGATATGCCCGGGAATATTCATACAAAAATCAATCTTATAAATACCAATCACAATTTAAATCAGCACAAGATTATGCTAGAAATCATTCTCTGTGATTACGATGAAATCAATGTAAATGAGAAAGAATCTGTCCGATAGATGAAACAAAGATAAAAGATAATTTTGTATTCAATATAGAAAATGTAATTTATGATCCAGAATGAGATGACACAAATAAAGAAGAAATATGGATAAATATGATTGAGTGATTCCCTACAGAATTTGGATCTGATTTTTATTTATTGGTAAATGATACAAAAAAAAGTCTAAAAAAATATGGTTCAATCAATCCATGAGAGACAAAAAAATTAATATGAACATTTGGTTTCCCAAATACAAAAATGACTACAATTTCGTTTGTTTACGATTGAGAAATTTTAGATTCATATACATACGATCCACAATTAGATAAGCAAGATGAATTGACATGAGAAAATAATGAAAATTTATTTTGAGAGATAAAAATCACATCAATATTGCCTGATCCATTTTGAGCAGATTGAGAAAATGAAGAAATATGAATTTATTATGCATGAGACAATCCTATATTAAATTTGTCTGGATTTTATCTTTTAGTATGAACAACCAAGAAAAAACTCTCATGAGAATTAAAACCTAATCAAGAAACTTTGCTAAAATGAAAATTTTCATTTCCAAATAAATGATCGTGTGTCCAAATTTGATATTGATCAAAAATTTTTGATAAATTTTGTTATACACAACCAACTCAATGACAAAGGTTTTATAAATCAAATTGAATTTTGGAATCAATAAGTACACAAGATTTATCTATTTTGAAAAAATCTAAACTTCAAAATATTTGAAATAAAGTTTGTTTAACATATGAAAATCAAAAGTTTTATTGTAAAAATATGCCATACTCAAAACTCTCTACAAAAAAAATAAATCAAAATAAATTATACAAAGAATTTTTTGATTCTTTTGAAGATTATATGAAAGAAAATTGGAAAATAATGTATTATGATTCAGAAATTAAACAATATTTTTCACTTTTGGATGAGATTGAAGATGTAATTTCAGATGGTTGAACAATGTTTGAAATTGATTGAATTAATTATCAGACTTCTGAATTTAAAAATATGTATTCTGCGAAATATCAAAAAACTCCACAAAATTTTATTTCTACAAAATTAAATGAAATTTTACCAAATTGAATTGTAGAAAAATATCATAAGTTAAAATTGGATTATGAGAATTTTTTGCTAAAAAAAGGCTACCCGGAGATAAACTCAGAGTAGCTGTAAATCATTAATGCTTTTTGAACCATAATTTTATTGAGCAAAAAATACTCTCAATTTGAGGTATTAAAAGCAATAAAAAGAACAATACAATAAGGATAATTTTTACTGTAGCATCCCTCATTATACTCATTTCTCCTAATTCTATCACAACTAATGTAGTAATTAAGAGAAATATTGTGGAAAAAATAGAATATCCTTTCATAATTTATTTTTTCGTTATATTTTTGACTATTTTACTCATCCAAGATGATACAAATCCCCTAATTCCTTGAAACAGTTGAAATCCAACTGACAAAAAGAATGTGATAACCAAAAATACAATTGTAAGAATAAGAATTAAATTTTCCATAAATAATTTTTTTAATTTTTTTGTTATTTTTTTTGTGAAAAAGTATAATATATATTGTAAATCAAAAATCAATAGAAAACTGACACAAAGAAAAATTGTAGTCAACAACTATATGTTTTTTTTATTTTACTATAAAAAATGTGCTATTAATTAAAATTTTTATTTGATTTTTTTTTAATTTT
>JAZUKX010000004.1:0-4064 GCA_045643505.1 Candidatus Absconditabacterales bacterium
TGAATATAAACAATTAAATGAAAGTAATATATTAAATAATATCCATACTTATAATAATGGGGATTATGGTATTCATTTTAAACGATCAAGTGGAAATGTTTTAAATAATATTTATTCTTATAGTAATAGGATTGGATTAAATATTGAAGAAGATTCTAGTATAAATAATATATATATTTCTGATCTATATATCTTTGAAAATAAAGACAACAATTTGTATGGTACAAATTGAAATGACAAGTTTTTGAGGCCAGAGATATTAGATATTCCTGGACTAATTATTGATGCTCCTCAAAACGATTCTGAAGATACAAATAATTCATGAGACTTTTTAGTTGCAGATTTGTCTGATTGAATTGGAATAGAAAATTGAAATAATGAAGGGTCTATAGATAATTGAACAAATTGAACAGACTCAAATAAAAATTTAATCATGGACGGAGCACAACCATTAGAATCATCAATTGAATTATCATCAGATGAAGACATCAATAATGATGAATGGGAGCTTTATGATGCCATATCAAAAGTATTGTCTGGATATTATTTTAAATGAGATGTATCTGATTCCTGGACAGATTCTTACAGTACAAATTGTTCTGGAAATTTTAGTATTTTTAATAATACAACATTTGATTTTGCAGCTCAAAATTGTAATTGAAACAAGGAATATTCCTCTGGTAATGTAAGGATTGATTCAATGAATATTTCTGGTATAAATATAAATGAATATTGTGAATACAAAATTACATGAGACACATTCGTATTACAATTTACATCTAATACTGAATTAACTTGATTAAATGTAAAAGTATGAGAATCTGGAGTTAACCTCACAAACATTGAGAAGACCTGATGAAATATATTTTCGGGAAGCGAACTAATAAAAACTTGAGATTATATATATGAATTAACGATACCTAATAATCAAGATTGAACTTCTTGAGCTTTAGCTATAGATTTCACAATTGGATGAACTTCACAGACATGATCAGCCGTATTTAGTTGATTCCATCTTTTATTAGTAAATGAATCGTTTGAGTTTTATTTAGATTTACGTGATACAGAATGATTTGAGGTGAAAAATCAATGAATTTATCTGAAAGATGATTCTGTATTTGTTTTAAAAGACATTGAAAATATCCAATTAAGATTACCTGTACATATTGGAAAATGTTCTGCTATAATTGGACAAAACGGCACTGATATAACCCATGCTTATACGGATGATATGATCGATGAATGACTAGATTTAATTTATTTCGAAACCGGTTCTCTTTATTCTGTATTAGATAATCTTTCTTTTAGTATAGCTGATTGATGAAATCAACAGATAATTAATTTTTCATCGTCTACATGAAAATATTATGGTATTGTAAATAATACAAAAACAAATTCCAAAAATCAATTACAATTTGATACTAATATTTCTTATAATCAAAATGATGAATCATTACCTAATTATGTAAAATTTTTGCCAACAAAACCTCAAAGACCATGAGAGATCAATGATGTTGCTGAGACGCCTACACGAAAAGTAATATCAGATATTCCTATGTCTTGTCAATTTGTAACTAATCCTCAAAACAAATCTCAATCAAATTCTCGATTCTTTCAAAATTCAAATTGTAATCTACTTTGACTAATACCAACTTGGGATACGTTAATAGACACAATTCCTGTAAATTATGTATTTGGAAGTAATATTAGCAAACAAATTCCGATAGTTTGATACTTTGGATCTACAATGAGTGGATTAGATAATCAATATTTGAGAACTGCTTATATATGACAGGTAAATCCTATCATATACACAGATCCTGGAAATATCCTATTCTCATGAGCATTTGTAAATGATATCGAACTTGGAATTAATTATGAAATTTGAGTTAATTTTACAAATTTTGGTATGTTTAATCATAATTTTGATATAAAATTATCATTCATCCAACCTGAAGATATTGAATGACATATTGAAATAATGAGAAATGATACTTGGGAAAATATTTGAACGGAATTAACTGATATTGATTACAAACAAGTACAAGCTATTAGGATAATAGTAAAAACTCCTGAACAATATTTACAAGAAATCGAATGATCTTTGTATATTGGAACTCAAGAATATGGAAATGACACAGAAATTTTTTGGATTCAGACAAAAGCAGATCCAACTCCTCCAACAATTTCCCGAGTAAAAAATATTGCTAAATGATGAGTTCGAGATGATATTGATAATATCTGGCAAATCAGAGCTAATTGAAAAAATGAAATAAAGATTTGGTATGATTATGTCGATTCTCCTTCAAATTGTAATAGTGGAATCATAATGAATGAATATCATAACTTATCTGAAATTAATATAAAAAATCATGCATCTGGGGCTGAATCATTGAATAATAAATATGTATGTATATATGTAAAAGATCTTGTAAGTTCAGTTGTGACTACATGAATTTCTAATCAAATAAAACTTACTTCTGTATGGTTTACAGATGATATTATGCCTGGTCCTGTATATTATGATAGTGTTCAAGTTAAATTTGACAATGCATACAATTATAAATATACATGGACACCAACAAAATGAAGATGTAATGCTAATTGAACAAATGAAGCAAAATGGAATAAATATGATTGATTGTTTATCTTAAATTCTACAGAATTTAATAACAAATACATGTGTGTAAAAGCCGAAGATTCCAAATGAAATACAAAATATTTCACATCAGAAAATAGTGTAAACATTGTTGGACGTGATGATGTTGTGTATTTTGTTGATTGAGTAAATCCTTCTTGGAATAATGAAGATATCATAGAGATTTGATTTGATCCACAAATAGAATTTACAACAAAAGCATACAAACGAGTTTCAAATATATTAGAATGCTCAAATACAGGATGAATGGCTCCTTATGATTGAAAAATAATTATTGATAATCAATATTTCAATTGATATTATTTTTGTCTATATACATTAGAATCTGGAAGCAATATTGAAAATTATTTAATATCTCCTAACCCTGTAAAAGTTGATAACATAAGTCCTACTAATCCCACAATCGTATCACCAAAAGATAATGATACTATTTCATATCTGGTAATACAAGTAACTTGAGCTCATGATAGTGATGCAGGTATTGTCTGATATGAATATCAAATAGCTACAGATTCATTATTCATGGATAATTTAGATGAGTGATTTATCGTATCTTCATGAAATATAATTATGCCTAAATTTGACAAAGATGAATGATGGTATTTTATTAGAATTAGAGCTATAGATGGTGCTGGAAATGTAAGTGATTCATGGAATCAGCAACAAATAATATGATTTGAATATAAATGATTATCTGGTCTAGTTTTTGATAGCATTACATGAGCGGATCTTAGTAGAAATTATTCATCAAATACTATTACAGTGCAATGAATCGAAGATTCTGGTACCATATATGTTGAAGTAACTAATTGAACATTATATAGAAATTGAATAGGTCAGTGAAGTGGCGCTGAGGTAAAAAGTGGAGATGTCTTATCAATTAGGATGAAAAGTAGTGATAAATACAATAAGACAGTGTCATCAAGTCTGATAATGCTTAGTAAAATAATATCATGGGATATCACTACAAAAGAACAAGATCCAATATTGTGACAATATAATATAGATGATGAATGACAAAAAGAAGTTCAAGATATTTTTGATAAAATGATGGTTATGTATAGTGATGAATGAGAGCGTATGGAAATGTTTTATACGATGAAAAGTATGCTAAAAGACGAAATAGCATTAAATCCTAACGATTCATGAAAACTGAAGTATATGCTATACTTGATTGATAATTATCTTGATGATGATTGAGAAAATTGATGAAAGATACATACAGCACCAAACTGTAAAAAATATGAAATAACTTATAATGCGGATAAAGAATGATATTATTCTCCTGATATGAAAGTTTCAAATTGAAAAATATCGTATTTTGCCACAATTACTGATTTGCTGAGATACATTGATTCTAGGAATACAGAATGATGAGATTGTGGTTACCATATATATAAAAAAG
>JAZUKX010000005.1:0-6202 GCA_045643505.1 Candidatus Absconditabacterales bacterium
CGTGCTTCAAAAAAAGCGTTTTTTCCCCAATTTTTTTCGCTTAAAAAAAATTGGGTCGGGGGCTTGGGGGTGAAACGCCAAAAAACATTTCGAATGAACGTGAGAAATCCACAAACTACGACAATAGATTTCTCACCATTTCGGGGATTCGAAATGACACAGACTCTATCAAAAAACACAACAAAATAGAAAAATTTTTTCATTTGAAAATTCATTATTTTTACATATACAAGAACAAATATTATTTCCTAAAATCAAAGCATGAAAAAATGAACAACACTTATTGAATTAATAGTCGTAATGGCTGTTTTGACTATCATCATGGCAGTATGATCACTGAAAATATCCAACAATAGCAAAGACAAAGCAATACAATCTGAAATAATTTCAGTATACAATACATTAAATAACCACAATAAGAATATCACAAGATGAAAATGATGAGGAAGTGTACAACCACGAACAATTATTTGAAATACATATGCTCAATCTTGATTAATAATATCAGGTAGGACTTTATGAAATTGAAATATTGCATGAAAAAAAATTGAATTTGCACTAAATTCATGAAGCACAATAATACTATGACAAAATATTGAACTTAGTTGACAAGAGAACCACAACTTATACCTAAATATCTGCAAAAAACCAAAAGAATATAATGCAGTTCACCAATGCGAATGATCAGGAATAATTGCTCAAATAAGATTCACAGAAATCGCAAATACTATCACATTGATTTGGACTTGAGAATTTAGTGGTTACAATCAATAAATGACAATAGAAGATAATCTAAAATTTTATAAAATAATGAACTATCCTATCCCCAGACAAAGAGATTTTTTCCTATATAAACAAAAAAAAAATATAAAAGAAAAATTTAATTCAGAATCATTTTCACGAAATCAAAAAAATCCATATATGGATAAATTCATACAAGAAATTAATAAACACTGAAAATTATACAGATCGATACCATTTGTCTCAGAAATTTATTTATGTAATTCAATCACATTTAATGCACTAAAAGAAGATTCTGATATAGATTTATTTATAATTGCAAAAAAAGACGCCATACGAAGAGCTAGATTTTTTAGTGTCTTATTTTTCACAATGCTTTGACTCAAAAGAAGTTTAAAAAATAAAAAATGAAAATTTTGTCTAAGTTTTTATATAACAGAAGATAATAAAGATCTATCACAAATATTACTAAAAAGCCCCCAAGACATCTATTTACCATATTGGATAGCACACTTAGTCCCATTATACCAGGAAACAAAAAAAATAGAAAATATTTACACAAAAAACAAACGATTAAAATCAGAATTACCCAATTACAATGAAGAAATTCAAATCAATATATGAAATGATAACTTTCGG
The DNA here is from genome assembly GCA_045643505.1 of Candidatus Absconditabacterales bacterium. Taxonomy (GTDB): domain Bacteria; phylum Patescibacteriota; class Gracilibacteria; order Absconditabacterales; family Absconditicoccaceae; genus JALOAF01. The sequence continues at coordinate 1,381 of JAZUKX010000005.1, forward strand.
TGAGCGACAAAAATAAAAACATTTTTGGAAAAAATTTACTCAAAAAAACATTGAAATTTTATCGAAAATATGATAAAAAAATTACGAGCACCTGTATTAAAAAACAAAGTTCAGAGGCTGTGAAACAAATGAAAACAAATAGTTATCAGTGACAAAATGTTGAAATTTCATGATGATAAAAGAGTAGTTATCGCAGAAAAATACATCAAGACAAAGTAAAACTATAGATGACATCTTATTTTCCCAACACACGCAGCACACAACATACAGAGCTAAGAATAGAGAACAATAGGTCTGATGCCATTTTTTATCGACAAAAATATATAAGCACACAAATTTACCCTATATGAACACGTTCCCACAAACCATCAAAAATATATCAATTTTTCATTCATACAAATTTAAAAAAGATACCAGATTTTAATTATATTTTAAGATTATGATAACTTTTAGATATCACAACTTTAAAAAATCATATTGTTTTTTATTGCGATATTTTTACATATTTAAATGTAAATAAAACTAATTGTAGAAATATATAAAATTTCTCAAACGACCAAAAAAAACAAAAAAAATTCGTAGGTATTTTTAAAACTTAATTTTTATTTTCGAATGCAAAACATCAAAACAATCTTTGATATTTGAAATGATTCAATAAAAGCTGTTGTCTTTTGAGATGATGAATGAAGGACAACACTTCTTGCAAAACATATTGAACCAACTAAATGATTACGTAAAGGTAAAATATTAAATGCAGAAGAACTTACAAAATCGTTAAACAATATCGTTGAAAATTTCCCAAAAAAACTATGATGAGACTTTTTTGATGAAGTTTTTGTTTGAATTTCTCATCCAGAAAGCATAGTTAGAAGACTATCTGAGCACAAAAGGATTATGACAGACGAAATTACAGAAAATGATGTAGAACATCTATCAAAAGTTATTTCAGATATGGCCATAGAAAGTAATATGGAAACAATAAAAATTGTTCCAGTACATCGAGTTATAGACAAAAGCAGAATCGAAAAAGATCCAATTTCTTTAAAATGAAAAGATTTAGAGTTAATTGCAGATGCTTTCATGATTCCAAAAAATTTCTACAATTGAATTATAGAAGCATTCAATAATATTTGATTGCAAATATCAGATATCATACCAAATATTTTATCAGCTAGTGAATTAATTTTAGATTATGATCGTAGAGATCTTTGAACAATATTAGTTGATATTTGAAAGAATCAAACAAGCTATGCCGTATATGAAGATTGATATCCATTATGTTACGGTACATTAGCAATTTGATGAGAAAATGTAACAAAAGATATATCTATATGAATGCAAATGGACATCAAAGAAGCTGAAGATATAAAAAAGACACATGGAACAGCTATTGTAGACAAAAATAATATGGAAGACATGCCTGTAGATATTCACTTTTTGACAGATATTATCAGTTCTAGATATGAACAAATATTTGAAAGAATAAATGAGCATCTAAAAGCATTAGACAAAGATTGAAGATTAGCATGATGAGTAATATTAATTTGATGATGAGCTAAATTACCAAATTTAGATTTATTATCAAAAAACATATTCAAATTAGCAACATTCCCTGGAAAAGATACAACATTAAATGTTTGAGATATTTCAAGCAACATCCAATTTACAAATGTACTATGAACTTTTGTTTGGTCAAATAAATATCAAGACAGAATCAAAACAACAATTAATTTCGATCCAAGCAAAATATTATGAAAAGTAAAATGATTTTTCAAAGACCTATTCTAAGGCAATTTAATTTACTTTATAATTACACAAGATAAAATGACTATAAAAGAAGTAATACCTCCATTTATACCTGGAGCAAAAATAAAAGTTTTATGAGTAGGTTGAGGAGGAAACAAATCATTAAACAGAATGATACAAGAATGATTAGAAGGAGTTGAATTTGTAGCTATCAATACTGATGCTCAAGATTTAGCATGAAGTTTAGCCGACAAAAGGATAAATATTTGACTAAATTTGACAAAATGACTATGAGCTGGAGCTAATCCAGAAGTAGGAAGAAAAGCTGCAGAAGAAAGCGAAGCTGATATCAAAAATATGTTACAAGATACAGATATGGTATTCATCACACTTTGAATGTGAGGATGAACATGAACATGAGCTGGACCTGTTGTGGCTAATATTGCAAAAGAAATGTGAATTCTAACAATATGAGTAGTTACAAAACCATTCAGCTTTGAATGAGCAAAAAGAAAAGCTAATGCAGAAGAATGATTAGCAAAGTTCAAAGAAGCAGTAGACACATTGATCGTAATTCCAAACGACAAAATCTACACAATAATCGATAAAAAAACAACATTCAAACAAGCATTCTTAATGATAGACAAAATTCTTTATTCTGGAATAAAATGAATATCAGACCTTATTGTAAAACCTGGTGATATCAATATTGACTTTGCTGATGTAAAAGCTGTTATGCAAAATTCATGAAATGCTTTACTTTGAATCGGATATGGAGCAGGAGAAAAGAGAGCTGTTGATGCTGCAAGAAAAGCAATCGAAAATCCATTATTAGAGACAAATCTAGACAAAGCAAAGAATGTAATATTTGCTGTATCTTGATGAGATGATTTAACTCCAGCTGAAGTTTCAGAAGCTGCTGATGTATTATCTGATATACTAGACAAAAATGTAAATTTATTCTGGGGAATGAGTTTCGATGAAACAATGGAAGATGAGGTACAAGTTACAATTATTGCCACTGGATTTGAAGAACAAAGCAAAGAAGATATTATTAAACTTCCAAAATGAGATACATATGGAACCAGAGTAATTAGACAACCTGAAAGTATCCGAGATAGAGCAGTAAGAGATGTAAAAGAACAGAAAGAAGAGCCAACAACAAATAATGACAATTGAAATTGATTCAATAAATTCAATCTAAAAGATGATGATGACGATGAGACTCCTGCATTTATTACAAAAAGATTAAACAATCAATAATATTTTTAAATTATGTCAATAATTTAAAATCACAAATCTATTTAATTTTTGATTTTAAAAATTTAAATTGTATAATCTATCATATAAATATTTTATATGAAAAATAACATTAATGCAATTAAGAATTACAAGTCCAGATAAAATAATTTATGAATGAGAAATTCAAGAAATTTTTTTACCCACAGAAATTGGAGAATTAAAAGTTATTCCATGAAACACACCAATGGTTACAGCATTAAAGCCTGGAATAACAAAATTCTCAACATGAAAAGAGATCCTATCAATTAGTATATGAAAATGAATGGTATTTGTTGATTGAAAAATAGTGAGAATAGCCGTATCTTCTGCTACGATATGAAAATCAGACAACAAAAAGCTAAATAAAGAAAAAGAGAAATTAGAAGCACAATTAAGAAAACTAAGTATAAATTGAAGTATAGAAGATATTGAAAAAATACAATCTCAATTGGCAAAAATAAATGCTGATATTAAATTAAGTTCTTAATAAACGGACAAAACTCGAAAATAGAAAAAGACAGTATTCAATTACTGTTTTTTCTTATCTCAAAAATAAAAAATTAAGCTTTACTATACGTAACACTTAAATAACGAGAGTCATATTGTGCAAAGTCTAAAATATTTCATTTTACATCAAATATCCATTTTGAAACTGAAGATTTCAATCAAGTTGTTTCCTTAAATATTTCTACATATTCAAAAACTTTTTTAGGAACAATTCAAACTAAATAAGAGACATCTCATTGCTCATAAACTCTAAAATAAATAGGTACATCAAAATCATTACGAACTGTAAATCTCTCAGAATTTTGATACATCGCTGCGTCATCTCACATTATATTTATTCAATAGTACAAAGCTCGCCATTTAGAATGATTAGATCTCTCAATAGTCGTAAGATAAGGCATTATCAAAGATAATCTAAATAATTGTGTACTTGATCCACAAGATCAACCATAAAATAAAAAACTTTGAGTACTTTTTCATTTACAAGATTTTGGATTATTTTTTATCAAATCATTTAAAGTTAGTTGCTCTCAAGGAGCCATATAATATCAATTCAATTTTTCTACCGCTATCCTATAATTATTTAAAGAACATGGTCATCTACCTGCCAAATAAGTAGGTACAACATAAAATGAATAATTTTTAAAAATTATTTTTGCAAAAGTTGAATTATCAATCCTTATCAATTTATCATTTTTTTCTCGTTCACTTGCAACTACTTTTTCATACAAACTTCAATAATACACAACATAAGAATTAAATAAATCATCAATATAATAAGGTTGAATTGCATTATAATAAAAATTATAAGAATTTTCACTATATTCATCAAAAAAATATTGAAAATCATCGAACAAATAATCTAAAGATTTTTCAGTATCCCAGCTTAATCAGCCATTTTCAACAAAACACATTGGAGAAACAACTACATACGTATCAAAATATTGAATATAACATTGATAATTGTACATATCCTTTGTCATTTCGGAAGCCATCTGTGTGGTCAACATAGGATAAGTTTCATATGTTTTTTGCATATCCTCCACAAAATTCGAAAAATCTAAATATTCATTCGCAAATGAAAACGATCACAACAAACGGAATAATCATAGGGATAATAATATTTTTAGATATTTTTTCATTACAAAAATAATTCAAAATAAATCTTCTATAAAATATATTATATACTAAAAAATTATTTTGTCAAATTTTTAAAGAAAAACATTATTGAATAAAACAAAAATTTAACTAATTAATTAAACATATTAAATCTTAATCATAAAAAAAT
>JAZUKX010000006.1:0-12636 GCA_045643505.1 Candidatus Absconditabacterales bacterium
AGCACAAGTAACTGCTTAGAATCTTTATTTTCAAGACTAAAACAACGAGTAAGAATTCATAGGTGATTAAAAAAAGAGAGAAAACTTAAATTAATAGATAGTTTTCTCTCAAAATAGCCACCCAAAATATGTAATTAACCCAAATTTTTTGTTTTTTTTATTTAGATTAAATTTATATATTTAAATATATCTAATTATATATAACAGAATGTCAATTGTAACTTGAACTTATGTTAAATAAAAAATGACTTACTATTACAGTAAGTCGTTGTTTTGATACAAAAATCCCGTAAGTTCAAACATCTTATCGATTTGAGCTTGTGTGGGCTTTACGATTATACCCCAACCAATATCTTCCAATATCCATCCTGGACTGTGATGAACAAATTTTTTATATAGGTTAGAGTATTTTATATATCCAAGAGCTACCAAAAAATCTTCGGTATGAAATGCTAAATTAGAGCTTAACCCTTTGTTTTTGCAATATTCAAAGCATTCCTCTGTAGGTTGAAAATCTTTAGTATACATCCTTGGATATTTTTCCGCTAGAAGCGCATTCGCTTTTGTTTCATGGGTAAAACTACCACAAATAATAACTTCTCCATAAGGAGATAACCATATATCCTCCATTTCCAATATTTTTTGTTTTACATAATATATGTACATATATCTTACAATAAAAGTCAAGTTTTTTATTAAAAATAAATAATATCTTATTTATAAAAAAAACGGTTTACGTTCACAGCAAACCGTAGCTTGATAGTACTTGTTTTTGAGCATCACTTAACTCGTTTTTAAAGAAGATGTACTTTAAAGAACATGAATAATGGCACCATTTTTTACTGTCAATTAAAAAACAATCTTCCCAAAGGACACAAGTGTTTGGATTGTCTTCATCACGAGCGTTTTTCCATAGATCAAATTCTTTTTCGTATTGATCTTTTACGATTGAATCTTCTAAAGATCCTAATTTTACATCATGTAAGCATGTTCCATCTGGTTTTATCCATAAATCATTTTCTAAGTGCTTGTATGAATGTAAAAATTTAAAACCTAATAATTGTGCACCAATTTCATTTATCATATTTTTATGTTTTATTGTTTTTTTTATAAATACATATACATTTATTTTTTATTAAGTCAAGAAAAAATACACAAAAAAAACTCCAATAATCATAAAGAAAATTGGAGCTATAATTTTTGATATATTTTAATTTAGAAATCTTCGTTCATTTTTGTGTAGTAAGATTTATCATGTCCACATGATGGGCAAGCCATTGGAGGTTCTTTACCTTTCCAAACATATCCACATTTTGTACAAACTCGGTAAATCTCTTCATCTCTCTTGAATACTTGATCATTTTTTATTAATTCTAGCAATTTTGTGTATCTTTCTTCATGATGTTTTTCAGCGACCATGATTGCTTTGATTCTAGCTGCAAATTGTGGATATCATTCTTCTTCTGCTATTTTTGCAAATTCTGGATACATTGCACTTCGTTCTTCATGTTCTCCATTTACAGAAGTTTCTAGATTCATCAAAGTGTCTCAGAATTTTATCATAGTAGTAGTTTCTACATCAATACTAGGAATCTCTCCTCATTCTTTAGCTACAAATTCTTGCATCATTTTGAAAAATCGTTCTGCATGTTCTTTTTCTTGTTCAGCTGTCTGTAAAAAGATTTCAGATATTTGTAAGAATCATGCTTTTTTGGCTACGCTAGCATATACTGTGTATCTGTTTCTAGCTTGAGATTCTCCAACGAAAGCTTTTGCTAAGTTTGATAATGTTTGTTTCATTTGTCTCTTTATATAAATGTAAAAATATATCTAATATATATTATAAATATTTAAAAAATCAATTGAAATTTTATTTAATAAAAAAAGCCCTACGATGTTATCGTGGGCTTATTGCGAAGGTATGTTGTGGGTTTAAATGCCCTTTATTTTTTTTTCAACGATAGCCTTCATGGCTTTAAAGACTTTTTTATCTATTTGTTCTTTGCAGCCATAATAAAAACATCCAGGTTTTGTTTGAGCAATGAAAATTGTTTTTTCATTGCTGATTATTTCGCCACATTTTTGCAATGTGGCCTGATTCCTTTCTTTTCGAGCGCTGTTTAATTCAGCTAAGCTCTTTCCTGTCTGTAATGATTTTAAACAAATAAATTCCATAGATGATATTTTTGTAATTTTATTATTGGGTATATATTATATATATTGTAACATTTTTTTCAATATGAAAATAAAAAAATCATCTCCTTGAATAGCAAAGAGATGATTTAAGATTGTTCGTACTCGTTCATTTCTTTGATTTTTTGTTAGTTGATCTTTTTTTTTCGCGGATGAGTGCTTTCTTTTTTGCAATGATTACTCTCCGTTTTGCTTTTCTCCGTACTTTGCATTTTTTCATGATTTTATACCTCCTTTCATTTTTTTTGTGATTATTTTAGTTTTTTATTTTTTTTCTCTATTTATTATTAAGTATATTATTGGTAAAATTCAACATGTATTGAATATAAATATACATATAAATCGAGCTAATTGTTCTCTTTTTCATGATTTATATAATGTGATTCATTTTAATACAAAATCTAAAATCACAAGGCAACTAATTATTATCATCGGAGTTGTGATAGTTTGTAGAGAACTAATGTCTTGTAATGAATTTAGTGTTTCTGTTGTCATTTTTAATATTATTAGTTAAAAAGTCATCAAATTTTTCAATCAAGTAAAATCCTTCATTGTGTGGTTTTGTCTATCTTTCACATTTTCAAAAGTAATGGTTCTATGTCTTCTTCTACTCATTTTTCTGTCATTCAAAGTTGGATAGCGATAGATTTTAATCCTAAAGGTCTATTTGCGTCGTCAAGAATTTTTAGGTATTTTTCATGGATTGGTGTCATTCATCCATCAGAAATCTTGCTATGATTCAAAAAATCTTTTCGCATTGATTCTGTAAATTCTTTTTTTCAATTATATTTAGTGACATAGAAATCTCTGATTTTGATACATAGATTGTGAATCTCTCTTGGTACTGAATCTACTTTTTTTTGGATTTCATCTAATAAATTTTCATTTACAGGTACTCAGTATTTTTCTAAGTATTTTTTTAAAATAGCTTTTTTTTCATTGAGATTATAATCCATAAAATGGAAATCATAGACAAATCTATTTTTCATAGGTTTACTCAAGCTTTCTGGTTTTGTGGTGGCTCAAATTAATGTAAATTTATTTATGGGAATTCTGACGTTTCATCATTCGGGCATTACCATATCAATGACAAAATCTTCCATTGCTATGTATAAGACTTCTTCAACATTTGGTTTGAGTCTATGAATTTCATCTATGAATAGGATATCTCATTCATCTAAATTATTCAAAATACTTACAATTTCAGATGGTTTTGTGATGGCATAACCAGTGACAGTCTTCATTGATACGTGATTGTGCTTGGAAATTATGTTTGCCATTGTTGTTTTTCAAAATCCACTTGGACCTGAAAATAGGATATGTCACATAGTGCTATTCCTGGTTTCAGCACTATCTATTGCTGTTTGTAAGACAGATTTTATATGTTCTTGACCAATAAAATTATCAAAAGTATCAGGTCTAAAACTTTCATCTTCAAGTTGTATTGTATCTATGTTGATTTTTTTGACTTCCATTTTTTGCGTTTATATATCAAATTTATTGTTGTGAGATTTTGTAATAAGCATTTGTTCAGTCTACATTTGATATTTTATATACTCAGTTTTCAAATCTAAGTGTTCATTCTAATACGAATCCATTTTGGACTACAAAATTGATAGTCCCAATTTTATTGTCTGTAACAATATCAAATATCTCTCCATATCGTACAAATCAATTCATGTTGTTTTCGCTTTTTTCTTGAGATTTTACTATTTTGTATCTATTCCCAAAAGTTTCAACATATCAAACATCCAATGTTCATTGTTTTAGTAATGATGTGTTTATATAAATATTTGCACTTTGTTTTCCGTTTAAAGTTGTGATTGATCCTTGAACAGTATTTATTACATCATCTGAGATTTTATTATTGTTCAAATTGTTTAGCATTTTGTATCTTATGTTAAATTTGTACAAGAATAAAGCTACTTCATATCTGCTAATTGGTGTATCAAATGTTGTGGTATCGGCGGCCGTAACCAATCATAATTCTTGTGCCTTGTTGAAATAATTTATCCATCGTGGAGTTCAAGTTTCATCTAGAGTTTTTCACTCAAACATCCTAATTAAAGCCACAATAAATGTTGATTTGTTCATTGTACCATTTGGATCAAATATACCATTTCATCATCTAATTAGTCATTTTTTGCAAACATTTGTAATGTGAGTCTGTGTTGTGATATCTAGGTTTGATATATCTTTGAAATTACATTCATTTTTTAAAAATTCTTGATTTGTTCAGATTCATAGCATATCAGAGAATTTATCAAATATTTTTGCAGCTCAAGCTCTAGTCAATGTATCAAAAGGTTTGTAATCACTCACATTTTTGTAGATGGTTAGGTCGTGATCTGACATCCAATAGATAGCTTCTAATAATTCTGGATCAGAGGCAGCATCAATTCATCATACAAGAGTTCATAAATTATCAATTATAGTCTGAGAATCGATTGATCAAGATGCTCAATTTTGTTTGATTCAAGCCATAGTGTTTAGAGCTAGAGTCTTCATTTGACTATTTTCCATGATTGGTTTCATCCTGTATAACATGAGAGCCATTTCGTATCTTGTCAAATTGTGGTCAAATTCGTTGATGTTTTCAATGTTTGTCAATCAAATTGCCAATCATTTTTTGTAATATTGTTCTCGTCGAGGAGTTTGCAATTCATATGACATTTTTCATTCAATCATCCTAATCAATACAGCCATAGATTGAGCTTTGCTTAGGTTATCTGTCGGTAAATAATATCAGTTTGATCATTGAAATAATCATCGTTTACAAACATTAGCAATATGAATTGATAGAGTAGGATTAAATTTTGCACTATCTAAGAATGTGCATGAGGTGTTTTTTGTAATTGTAGTGTCTAATCCAAAAACGGTGTATGCTTGTCATATCATTTTTGCAGCTTCTTCACGAGTGATTTGGTCATACATTCTATAGTCTCATGAATTATCATACATTGTAAGTCAATTTTTGTACATCCATGCTAGTGCTTGTGCAAATTCTACATTTGGATCTATAGGTTCATTTGGTATTATTGTTCCAGTTTGTTCTTGAGTTCATCGGATTTGTGCTCAAGTATTTTGTGGTGCAATATATCCGGAAACTATTAATTGTGAATTTCCACTACCATCAGTGGTTAGTAATATTTCTCAATTTTCTCATGTGTTTGTATTTTGTGTATTTGAATTATCTCAGGTTGATTGAGTTCAAGTATTAGAGTTTGTAGTGGTGATTAATATAACTCAATTTCAAGTGTTGTCTGCTAATGTAAAACTAAACAGACATAATGTACTTAGGATAAGTAATGTACTAATTAGATTTTTTTTCATTGTTTTTCTTTTTTATAGGATTAAATAATTTTCACAATTTTCTTATAATTAACAAGAATTATATTTCAATAGATAAATTCTAATCTCTAGTCGTTATTCTCTAGTTGCTAGTTGAAAGAAAAACTAAATGAGTAAAATTTTAGGTAATTTCAGTGCTGTCTGGAAAAATAAAAATTTGAAAAAACATAGAAAGTATTTTCTAAATTTTAGTATTGAAAAGAGGTATTTATTACTAATGGGGCTTCCAGCCCCAAACCCTGGCCCGATTTTTTAAATCGAAAAAATCGGGGAAAAACGATTTTCTCTCAAGCACGCAAATTTCAGCAAGAAATGTTGGTCATTTCATATTTTTGAGAGAATACGAAGCTCATTCGCATAGGCTCATTCGCTTGAGTGTCGTTTATTGATGATTGGACAGACTTGAATAGCTTGCAGTGAAATTGCGTGACATATTATTGAATTTTTTTTCAGGACATTTTTTTGTAAAAAAATAAAAAAAAATTCAAAAAATACAAACTTTTTTCAAAAAAGTCAGAAATATTTGGTGAAAACTACAAAAAAAAGTCTTCAAAATTTTGACAAATTATTTTTTTTTTTGGATATAATTAAAAAGTCAAGTATGACAATTTTAATTATTAAATAATAAAAAATGGAAACTCCAAAAAAATCAGAATCGAAAAATCAATCTGAAATAGATTCAGCAAAAAAAACAGAAGATTTGGCTGAAACTTTGGATTTAAATGAAAAAGAAAAAAAACAAATGGAAGCAGTGAAACAGAATTGAGAAATGATCAAATACATTGATAATCCAAGCGAAAAAGTACAGTTGGTAGCAGTGAAACAAAATTGGGAGGCAATCCAATACATCACAAATCCAAGCGAAAAAGTACAGTTGGAAGTGATGCAATATGCTGAGAGAGAGGAGAAAACCCATTGAAGACGGATAGAAAACTATAGTCGAATAATCGAATACATTAATAATCCAAGCAAAAAAGTTCGGTTGAAAGCAGTGAAACCGATTGAAGAGGCATTAAAAAACTTAGGTCAACCCGATTATACAGATTGCCATAAAATGGATCTTAAAGACCAACTAGAGAGTAATCTTAAACACCTAATAAAATGTACCAAAAATCCAAGTGAAGAAATTCAGTGGGAAATGTTGAAATACGGTTGGAAAATGATCAAATGCATTAATAATCCAAGCAAAGAAGTTCAGTTGGCAGCAGTGAAACAGGCTTGGAGTGCAATCCAAGATATCGAAAATCCAAGCAAAGAAGTTGTGTTGGAAGCAATAAAACAGTATGGAGGAGCGATTGGATATATCAAAAATCCAAGTGAAGAAATACTAGTGGAAGCAGTGAAACAGGATTGATTGTTAATCGAACATATCGAAAAACCAAGTGAAAAAGTACAGCTGGAAGCTGTGAAACAGAATTTGGCTGCAATCGAACATATCAAAAATCCAAGTGAAGAAGTAATAAAATATGTCAAATCACAATTAAACTAGAAAATTTAAAAAATGATCACCTGAGAGGAATCTTGGGTGATTTTTTTGTAAATTTTTTTTTGTCTTAATTTTTGATTTGAAATAAAATAAGAAAAAAATAATACTTAATTTGATTTATCATATGAATGAGTATTATGAGTATAACAAATGAACATAGTGTAGAGATATTTAAAAAATATTTGGTTCAAGCTGTATCTGATTCTCAAAAAATGTCGTTTTTTATTTTGAGTTGACCAGATTGAATTTGAAAGACTGAAATTGTAAAAAAATATTGTAAAGAAATTTTGTGAGATTATTTTTTGCAAGATTTTTTGTATATCCAAGATTTTTCCAAAGAATTATGAAAAACTCATATTTTGAAAGTAGAACAAAAAGATGAAAATGAGGTATCTAAACAATTATTGAAAGATTTTGGATATGTAGATATTTGAGTTAGAGAGATAAATACTTGGTTGAGTTTGTCTGCTGTATGACAGACAAAAATACTATTAATTGAAAATATTGATAGAATGAATGAAAGTGCATACAATGCATTTTTGAAGACATGTGAAGAATTATTGCCAAATAAAATTATTGTCGCTACGACTTCAAATAAATCAAAAATTTTAACAACTATTATTTCTAGAGCTATTGTAATCCCGTTTTATGAATATTCGTATGATGATATGCTAAAAAAGTGTGATGATGACTGATTATTTGGATATAATGAAAATTTGAAAAAATTTGTTTGTCTAATGCTTATGTGAAAACCAAATCTTTTGTGATATTTTGATGAAAAATTAAAATCAAATGAATGATTATCAAATCAAATTTTAAATATTATACCAATTTTGAGCTGAAATAATATTGCTGAAAAATATAATGCATTGTTAGCAATAAATAAGGTTGGACTATTTGATTATGTGTTAGATGGATTGATTGCTTATTATGCTAAAAATGATAGTTTTGAATTTGCCCAAAAACGATTAAAAATAAAAAACATGAATCAATCAAATGTAAAAATAGATCATTTATTGTTTTATGGTGTCTTGGATTAATATTGTTATCCTGAGATAGAAACGACTGAAGAATCCATTATTGCAGTATGTGGATTTCTCGCGTTCGTTCGAAATGATAAATTAATAAAAAAGACCCCGGGGTTATTTTTTTTACCCGGGGGTCTCATTATTTTTATTTATTAATTCCTTATTTCTTGATTACGGCTTCAATAGCTGCAAAACCTCCGTTATCTTTTTCGTTTGTCAAGATGTATAATTCATCACCTGGTCTTCATTTGAAGAATGTCACAGCGGCTTGATTTAGGAAGAATGTCTGTCAATCATCTGTGATGGCTGTAAATTTATTATCATCAGTTTTACTAAGTGTTGCTCTGATGTGTTTCCTCTCTACAGGATTTATCAATTTATATACGAATTGTCCGTTGTCTAAAATTTTCAATTTTAAGATGTCTCCTGGTACTAATTTTGTTTTACTTGAATAATTTAATGGTACAGGATATTTTTTTTGATCTGCTCATACCATGAAATATCCATCAAATTTTCATTCTACTACTTGTACATTTTCTTCTGTATAAGTCTTTAATTCTTCTGTTCAGATAGCTTCTGTGATTTCTTTATCATCTAAAGATTTTGGATCGTTTGGATCAAATTTAGATAATTTGTTCAATACTAATTTCATCCTTTTTAGATCTGTCTCAATTGTAGAGATTGTGTTCTTTACAAATTGAACCATTTGATTGTGCTTTTCAATCAATTCTTCGTTGTTTACAACTGTAGTACTGTTTGTTTCTTCTGTCATTTTTTTGTTTTTGTTATAATATAAAATATAATTTATCAATAATTGATTATAATCACATTTTTTTATTTTGCAAATTTTTTGCTATGAAATTTATAATTAATTTGAAAGTGCAGATTTGATCACGATAGAATTGTTAATTACATCATGCTTTGCATTGCTTATAATCCCTTTTTTGTTTTCAAAATCACGAGTTCAGGAAATTACTCTAAGAGTATTATCTGTAGAATTTGTATTGGTTATGTTGCTTGTATCTACTTTATTTAAGTCATTTAATTTATTTACTACAGAATCTAATTTTTGTAAAAAAATTCATTCATAATCTTCATTGATTTTTATGTTTGATAATTTTTCAAGATGTTGTAGTTCTTCTTTAGTTAAATTTGTCATTTTCTTTATTTTACTACTAAATTAATTTCTCATTCTACATCAGGTCTATTGGTATAAGATATGGTTACTTTTATTCCATAAGATCATGGTTTTTCGTATAAGTGGAAAGTATCAAGACATTCTCTACCATTGCATTCAAAAGTGTTTCAGTCTCCAAAATCTCGTGTGATTTTTGATGGAGTTCAATTTACAGATGTACTCATAGTGACTTTGTCTCAGACAGAAGCTATTTGTGCAGGGTGAGAATCCAGAGAAATTGAAACATTATCTATAGGCTTTTTTACAAGTATTGTTGCATCAGTGGATATTTCGCGTCATTTTTTTGTTTTGAGAGTGAGTGTAGGTTTGTATTCTCAATTTTCATTTTTGTAATCATATTGATATGTATGTTTGATGATAGATTGAGATGTATTTAATTCCATATTTCAGTCCCCAAAGTACCATGAGAAATATATAATTTCATCATCGACAGCATTAATTGTAGTGGTAGATGCGTCAAAGGTGACTTCAAATGGAGCAGTTCATACTGTATCAGGAGTGATTAATAATCTTGGAATGATATCATCTCTTTTGACAGAAATGTTGATTGTCTTTGTGTAAGACATCTCTTCGTGATTTTTGTCTGTAATATTTATTGTAAGTGTATAATTTTGAGAATCTTCTATTGTAGTGCTAAATATGTTTGATTTTCAAATGATTGGCGTTCAATTTAAACTTACTTTTACTTCAGTTGTGGCTGTCTGTGGAGTGATATTTTGGATATTTATTTTTAATATAGTTGGTAATTCTCTTAGTATGATATTTTCACTATTTCCAAGAGATTCAAATGATGGAGTGGTAGGTGTCTTTGCTTGGATATCGTATAATACTTGATACTTTGATCCTCCAATTTCAATATCGTTACTTTCTGCACTTCATTGTTTTCATTCTTGAGTGACAAAATTTAGTTGTATTGTGTATGTTCAATCTCCGGGAAATGTATATGAGATATTTGGTTCTGTGGTTGAAATAGTATCAATAATAGATTTTGTATCTTTGTTTATTATGTTGAATGAATATTTTGCAATATCAGGATCTTCTCCAGGGAACGTAGCCCTTATGTCGTATTGAGCACCATTGGTATTGGTATATAGTACTTCTGCTACTGGGACATCTGATTGTTCTATCCTAATAGGGAATGTATATATATAATTGTTTATGCCAGGGAATCTAATATTTACATGAAATACTCATGCTGTTGAATAGTTGTATGTATATGTAGTGTATCATTCTTTTTCATATACTCAATCTGCATTTGGATCTCGAGATATTTCATAAGATTGTAAAGCTAAGTCTCTGAATATGCTAGATGCATCATATGTCACTTTTACTGGGTTTTGTCATACAATAATATCATTTGCTAAATTTTTTGTTTGTCACTTATTTGTGGATAATTTGATTTCTGAGATAATATTTGTTTGTGGTAGTGGTATTATTGTATTTGCTAATTCTTGAGTCTGATTTTTGATAAATGTGACACGTAAATTTGTGTTTTTAGTTCATTTTGAGGTATAGAAACATTGTCATTTTGCACTGTTTGAGATATCAACTCGTCCGTTTCAATTTCAACAATCTAGTTCAAGTTTATTTAGTGTGATGTCTCAATATTTTGATATGAATTGTTTTTGTAATAGTTGTACATTGATCTCGGAAATAATGTTTATAGGAGCAATAAGTATGAGAGATGGATCAGAATTAATTCTCACAGTCTTTGATGTAGCTCATTTTTCTGCAACGACAGCATATGTGGTCACAATTTGATTTTGGCTGATTATTGAATCTGGAGTGATTCATTTTAGTTTACTAAATACGCTAGATCATATGACCAAAGTCAAAATTAATAAAATGAATCATAATAATGATCACAAAATTTCTTTTATTTTATTTTTATTTTTTATTGTGATTAATCTATATACATTTACAATTAGTATCCATAATGATATGATGAATAGTAATCCAAAGAATATTATACAAAATGTCTGGGTGAGAAGTATAGCTGTAGAAGCTGGGATAATTCCGTTGAAACTGTTTGGATTTTTGAGAACACGGAAAAAAATCAGTGCGAAAATACCAATTAGCAAAATTAATATAGAACAACATCATATAGCTATTCATTTGAATGATAATTTTTTAGTGTTTCATCCATTTTTGATTGCTACATTTGTATTGGTGTGGATCTCTTTGTCTCAGTCTATTGTAGTAGTTAAAGTAGCTAGAGTATCTTTGTTTTGTTTATATAAATCTGTAAGTTTTTGGATTTGCTCTTCTAATTCTTGTTTTTGATCATCAGTAAGGTCTTTGTGATTATATAGCTCTTTTAATTCTTTGTATTTTTCCTGTATTTGTCTTTGTTGTCCTAAAAGTAATTGTATTCATTCTTGATTGTTTTTTTTGTCTGTACTATTTCATCAATTATTTTGTGCTGTTTGAAAAAATGGATCTGTCATTTTTTAGGTTTTGTTAATTTTAAATTTCTAGAATTTACAATACTTTATAAGTATTAATATTTTACTGTGTAATTTCAAGATGTTGTTCTTGTTTTTTCTTGTTGACATAAATGGCTAAATTGTTATATATTGTCTTGGTGGATAGAAATTTATTTTCTATAATTTGTAAAATGTTAAAGTTTCTTAGAAGAGTTTTTGTAATATTAGTTTTACTTTTTGTGGTTTTTGTGATTTTCCGTATAGTAAATCCTACTGCTACTGCTAATTTTGTAGACAAAATTAGAGCGGTACCACAAAAAATATTTCATCGTGATACGGTAAGATCTAGCACAGATAGTAATTTAGTTATTGATGACAAAACTACTAATTTATCATGAGATGTTAGCGTAAAAAAGAATAAGAAAAAAGAAAATAAAAACGCTAAGACTTCAGGTGATAGTCAACCTACTGTGCAATGAGATTCGATTGATGATTTTTTGTGGTTGGATGAATTAGAAAAAAATACTCCAGATATGTTGTGAATAGATCAAATAGCAAAAGATACTGCTGTAGATGCGGTGACTCAAGAGACATCTGAAAAACTTGATCAAATTATAAATAATGAGAAACTTAGTGTTAATGAAGAATGTATTTCAGTTGATGAAATAAAAAATTATGTAGAGGGGCTGGTCTCTGATTTGGTAAATAGTGGAAATTTAAGTACATCTTGTCCTACCGTGACTGAAATAAAAACTACGACTCCAACGGCTAATACAGTATCTCCAAAAACTACGAATACGACTACTAAAACTACAAATAAAAAGAGGTCAAATTGCTGTGATGCAAATTGTGTACTTTCTGAAAGCGAATGTGCAGAAGTAAATATGATTTGAAAAATGATTGAATAAATTTATATAATATTTTTTGTATCAAATAAATTTTTAGTAAATAAAA
>JAZUKX010000007.1:0-2980 GCA_045643505.1 Candidatus Absconditabacterales bacterium
AAATACTGGATGAATCACAGAATTTAATTGGAAAATATTGTCTAATGCAACGGAATGAGACTGTGGGGCAGAAAAATTAGAAGCAGTAATTCTTAGTGGATGAAAATACTGAGAATGCTATATAAGTGGAGATTTCCTAATTTATTCATGAGCAAGACATGATGATGTATGTATTATATCAATTTTTGATAATGAAAATAATATCGTAGATATTACTGTAGAGTTGTTTAGTTTATGAAGTATAGACATACAGACACCAACTAGTTTATCTATCACTTGATCTATAAGAAGTCGTGGGAATAATCAAACTGTAACTTGAAAATTTGAAAATGAATATTTTGCTGTATCTGATACTATATGATCTGATAATTGACGATATACAACAATTTCTGCAACAAATTTGATATGAAAAAACAACACAATAAATAAATCAAATATTTACATCAAGAGTTCATGATTGGAGAAAATAACCTGAGTGGATAATGAAAATGTAAAAATTAATACTTGATTGACTGATTATGTTTCACTATCAAATCCTACTACATATATTTATAGAGAGACTAATTCAAATAGCTGAAAAAAATGAACTTATTGAGATTCTCCAGATATAAAAATCACTGTGCCTGCATTCACTCAGTCTGACAATTACCATGCTCAGTTAATTTTTACAATTTATGAAAATTAGATTACTTTTTACTTAGTAATGTTTATTTTCTATTTCGTTAAATTTGGGGTGTTTCGCCCCCAAACCCCAGAGCCATCCCGCGCCTTAGCGGGATTTCCATACTGTCACTTTTCCCAACCAGCTGGAAAAGGTGCCAAAAGAGCCTCTCGGCTCGTGACTAAAAAATTCAAATAAAATTTCACTAACGTTCAATTTTAGTGAATTTGCGTCACGCGCCGAAAATCTTGTAAATGAAAAAATATTTTTTCAGCTAATATATATTATAAATATCGATTTAGGACTGATATCAAAAAAAGTTGGATATTATTACATAGAAATTAATACATACGCTCACAAACCTAACATCAACAATCATACAATAAGATGAATCAATTTTGTATTTTTATGCTTAAATGCTGCTAATTCTTCTGCTGATTTTACACCGCAACCGACTAATAATGTGATGATGATCATTGGAAGGATGAATATTAAATTATATATGATAAGATATATAAATCATCGCAAGTGTACTTTGTCGCTCTCTGATGCTAAATATCCAAGTATTGTAATATAAGGCCCAGATGTACAAGGCAACAAGAATAAACTCACCACAAATCATACTACAAATGCTCATAATGGTGAAGTAACTTTTTTGATTATTTTTTGCATTTTAGGTCTCCAAGCAAGAGGTACTTCCATACGGAATCATTCTCAATATCGAAAAAAATCTTTAATATTTGCAAGTCATACAACTATTCACAATATTCAGACAATTCGTTTTATTATAATTGTATTTGTAGCTGTAGCGAGCGCTGAGAACAATCACAGTCACATAGCAAAATAGCAGATAAATACTGCTAAAGCAAACAATAATCATGATAAAATTGCTTTTTTTCTATTTTTTGTCTCAATTAGTATGGAAGAAAGAAGTAGTAAAATAACTGCAAAAGCACATGGATTTATACTATCTGCTAATGCTGCTGGGATCATCACTCAAAAAAATGATCGTCTATTTTCGGTATCATTTGTAGTTCATTGTATATCTCCAGAATTAATTTCTCCACAGTTTAGTCACGGACAATTTTCTTCATTACACGTGAAATCATCATCTTCAGCAGCTATTTTTTCTTTAAAAAAGGATATAATTTTGGAATCTCAAGCCACATAACTACATTCATTCTTATTGTTTATAACAAGAAATGGCACTCATGCTTTAGCTGGATCAATTCATAATTTTTCTATATATCACTGAAATTCTAATAAATTATTTTTGTTGAAATAGACTTCTTTCTGTTCCACATCATAGCGAGATAAAACATCATTTTCTTCAAAAAAAGATTCAACTTTGGCACAATGACTACATCAATTTCAATAAAAAAACACATATTCTTGAGCAAAAGAGACTCATAAACATAAAGACAAAGCTAATAACAAACTAAATATTTTTTTCATTACCACAAAAATATAAATTATCTAAATTTTTTCGATTTATATCGTATCAAAAAAGATGGAAAATTCAAACATAAATACAAGATTTTGTATTAAAATTTAATATTTTAATTATATTATTTGTTTTAATCACAGATTTTTGCCTGACAAAAAAGTATAAAAATATAAATTTAAAAAAACATCCACACAATTTTGCATGGATGTATTTATATTTATTTTTATAACTTTTAATTTTTGAACATATCTTTGTTTTTCAATACAAATAGTGTACAAATAAATCAAATAATCAAAGATAATAAAGAAGATCCAAATCCTCATGCAAAAATAGATACAACTAATCGTACAATTTCAAGAGCTATTGAAACGATTGCGATAGCTGGGAACCATTTTCTCATTTTGATACATCATCTAGATACTATCACAGCAAAAGCAGCAAGTACCAAGAATAATAATCCTAATAAAAATGCTCATACACTACCTTTGAATAGAGCTATAAGTGCTATAAAAAATGCAACAACTGCCCAAATTGTACATATAATACTAATACCGAAACCAATTCGTCACAAAATTTTACAAATTTTTTCTAAATTTTTTCTAACTCGATAATTTGCTTTTTCCATGAAAGATAAATTTAAAATTTCTTTGATCCATGAAGCGTCAATAATTTTGTCTACAAATCATAATTTTCATACTAATTTTTCCACTTCTTTGTCAGCTTTTCATTCAAATTGTTCAGCTTTTTTTTCTACTTCTGATACTTTTGATTCTACTTGTGCTGTAAATTTTTCTGCTTCATTATGTTCAGAAGCTCCTTTTTTTGTGTTTTTTTCTGGCATTTTATAAATTATAAATAAATTAAAACAAATT
>JAZUKX010000008.1:0-13270 GCA_045643505.1 Candidatus Absconditabacterales bacterium
CTCTATTCCATAATGTCAACAATTTAACAAAAAATATTTACTTTATACAAAATTTTATACTTTTTGAAAACTTTTCGTTATCAAATCAACAAAAAAATTATATATCATATTCAATAACAAAAATTTTTCATTAATTATTATTTATTAATTTTTAATTGTTAATTACAAGTAATGACTCATGAAATAATAGCAATAACAATATGAAGCATAATAATGCTATTTGGTCTTTATTTTGTTTATCATTTTATAAATTTATTATTCATACCTCAAAAAAAAGCCCCATATATTCCCACATTCGATTCTCAATTAAAAATTATGGAGCAACTTAATCTAAAAAAATGAGCGACTATTGTTGATCTATGATGTTGAGATGGTAAAGCTCTGAGATTTTTTTCAAAAACATTTAAGTCAAAAATTTGTGACTGATTTGATATAAACAGTTTCGCAATTTTAAAATGAAAGCACATTAACAAAAAAGAATGATTTACAAACATTAATTTGCAAAGGAAGAATATGTTTGAGGCTGATTTATCAAAGTATGATTACATTTACGTATATTTACGAGATTCACAATTAAAAATAATCGAAGATTGGATTCGAAAAGAAAAAAAAGATAATACAATTATTATTGCAAATACTTTTGAGTTTTCAAAACATACACCATTCCAAACATTCAAAAACACACATGGCACAAATACAATATTTTTGTACAAATAAAAAATTAATCTTCAGGATATACTTTTTTTCTATTATGTTTTTTTTCTGAATGTTTCTTTTTATCATAAATTCTTTCTTTTTTAATTTCCTGAGAAATTTCAGTTTGTATTCTCTCCTTCTCATCTTTAAAAATTTCCAATAATATTTGTTTTAAATGTTTTACAACATTTTCCTTATTCTTTGGAAAATATCTAGTTTCTTGATTTTCTAAAGTTAATACAGATTGATCATGTGTTATTTTTTTTTCTCCACACACTTTAACAAAATTTCACCGTGTATCATCATTTATATTAAAATCATTATAAAAATTATTTATATAAAAATGTAATTGGGCCTTAGAATTTCCATGATTAATATTTTGTCACCCATGACCACTAGCATGTATTCATTTCACAGACCAATATCTATTATTTGAATTTTTCTCTACAATTTCCAATATCTTTGCTATATTTTGCTCAGTATACTGTTTTAATTCTTCTTCATCTTTTTGTAATTGAGTTTTGATGGATCAATCTAAAATTTCTGTATTCATTTCTTCTAACATAATAATATATTAAAATATAAAAGTAATCATATTATAATAATAATTTTTTTTTTGTCAAAAAAATGCCACCCAAATTTAATGATTGGATGACATATTAGATATTTTACTTAGTTTTTAATTTGCTTTTCTCCTAACAACACTATAAATCAAATATAGTACAACAGCTCCAATTACTACAGCCAAAGCATTTTCTTTTGGTCAAACTGTAGGCACTTTTGTAATTGTAGATGTTGTTCATGTTTTCTGTGGAGTATTCACTGGTGTATCATTTGTTGATAATGTATGACATGTATATGTCATATATGGATATAAACCTCAATTATCATCAAATCTAACTATAACTTCTGTTTTCTGTGAAACAAAAAAAGAAAATGTACCAGGCACAGACATATCCGTAGTTCATTTTATATCAAAATCATTACTTTTTTCATTAAACAAAGATATTTTTACATTTGATAAAGAATTAACCCCTTTATTCCAATTCAATGTAAGTTTATTTCAATCCCAAGTATGAGAAATACAAGCTGAATCGTTCTTTGCCCCAGCTGATCCACAGGCGCCAAATGGAAATGGAAATTTTTGATCACTTTCATAAATTCATGTTCAATAAGATTTATCATTTAATTTAAACCAAATCTCATTTGATTTACATCAATAAAATCAATAATCATCTCTTGGAATAGCAACAAGATAGTAAAGCTTATCTTGATTCAAATTATATTGTTCTAATTTACTCAGTGTAAATTCTACTTCTCCATTAGATATTTCAGCAGACATTTCCACTTCAACAAAATCATCAATTGCAGATATATCATCTGCCAAAACATCTATTGATTTTTCTCAATACAATAATACATAATCTGTAACATCTTCATCTACATCATTTTTTATTGCAGGTGATTTAAATACAATCGAATCTGTATTAATCTCTTTCACCGACAATTGTTTATTTGAATCATATCATCGAGACTCAGTACATTCTACCAATCCATCCAATATATCCTGGTCTGCAGACACCAATCAACAAGCCAAGACTCAAGCAATAGCACCTCACAAAACGAAACTCAATATTTTTTTCATCACAAAAAAGCTTAAAAATAAAAATACAAATACATATATAATTAAATATTCTTTTTTTTTAATAGATTTATCAACATTAAATCCACAAAAATGTAAACAAAATGTTAAAAAAAATTGACATTTTATAAAAAAATGATATCTTTTGGTTATCAAAGATAATAAAATTTATAAATTTTATTCATTTACAAACATTGTTTTATCCCTATACTGCATAGCTTCTGCTAAATATTTTACTTTCAATTCAGTATCTCATTCCATATCTGCAATAGTCCTACCAAGTTTAATAATCCTATGAATCAATCTAGGAGATAATGTCAATTTATTAGCGGCAACAGATAAAAAATCTTTAGCATCTGCTGACAATGAAATAAATTTATCTATATCTTTGGATCACATACCAGCGTTGGATGCTATATTTGTTCATTTAAACCTTTCTTTTTGAATATTCCATGCTTTTAAGACTTTTTGTCTAATCACATCACTACTCTCTCATTTCACATTTTCCAGCAAATTATCAATATTTTCTCTAGGAATATCCAAAATCATATCAATTCTATCCATCAAAGGACCAGAAATTTTTGATTGATATTTTTTTATTTCATTCATATTGCATGTACATTGTTTTTCAGGATCTTTGTAATATCAACATTTGCAAGGATTCATACTAGCAATAAACATAATATTTGCAGGATACGATACAGATCACGAGACACGAGAAATATTAATTTCTTTATCTTCCAATGGCTGTCTCAGGACTTCTAATGTCTCTCTAGGAAATTCTGTCAATTCATCAAAAAACAATATTCATTTGTGTGCTAAACTTATTTCTCATGGAGTCAATGCAGATCATCATCCTACAATTGAAATTTTGGAAGCAGTATGATGGACCTGACGAAAAGGCCTTTGGACAATCAATGGAGTGTCCTTATTTAATTTTCATACTACAGAATAAATTTGACTAATTTCCAATATCTCATCAAATGATAATGGTGGCAAAATACTTTGCATTGCTTTACTCAACATAGTTTTTCCACTTCCCGGAGCTCACACCATCAAAACATTATGCAATCAAGCTGCCGCTATTCATAATGCTCTTTTAGCCATAAGCTGTCATTTTACATGTTCAAAATCAACCTCAAAAATAGATTTGCTAAGTTGTAAATCCTTGATATTTTTCGCTACATTAATAGGAACCAAATTTTTTTTACCAGATAGACAATCAATCAAATCTAAAAAAGAATCAAATGGATATACATTAATTCATGAAATATATTCCAATTCATATAAATTATCTTTTGGGACAAAAAAATCTTTGTATCATTTCTTGATTGCAGAAATCACAGACGGCAACAATCAATTTACTCTCTTTATAGATCAATCAAGTCACAATTCTCCAAAAAATAATGATTTATCAATATCTGCTATGTGCTTTATTCTTCATTCATTTATCAAAATATATATTGCTACAGCCATTGAAAGATCAAAACTTGTACCAACTTTTCTAATATCTGAAGGTGATAAATTTAATACAAATTTATGTAAAGGTAATTCTATACCAACATTACGAAAAGTAGCTCTTAGACGCTCTTTCGACTCTTTTATCGCAGCATCAGGCAAACCAATAATATCAATATTTGGCAACGATTTATTGGAATCAGCTTCAACTAAAATTTCATGACCTTGTAATCAAATGTTTGTAAATGTCTTTGTCCTTCGTACCATTTTTATCCATTATCAATGTAAAAAAACACATATGTCATAAAATTTATTTACAAATATTCTCACAAAAATCAAGTCTTTTTTTGACAAAAAAACAAAAAAAACTTAAATAAACCATTACATAAGGTTTTTTATATACAACGACAAAAAAAAACTGACGATTAACATTTAATGTTTAGAAACTAATGACTTATTAATACATTCAATCATTCAAATCAAGACAGATATTCAAAATAATATCCATCACAAAATTGCAAATACAGACAAATCATTTTTTCATTGATTATCAATATTCATCAAATCATTTTCATTAAATTCAGGACATTTTAATTTTTCATTAATATTTTCTATAATTAATTTTTGAGCAGCATCTCAATCATGTAATGATTTCAAATAAATCTGGGTCAAATATTCACAATCTTTTGATTCTCATCTATTAAAAGAAATATTATTTACTATTTCTCTATATTCCAAAGGGTCAATATTATTCAAAAAATAAATCTCATTTGGAGTTTCTAGATAAAATGTTTTAGTAATAATATTTGCTCATCCATAGACCTGTCTATCTGAGACAGATATCTCCAATTCAATTCAGGTATTCAATGGCATCCAAAAATTAGGATATACTGTCAAAACACTTTCTTCCCACTCATGTTTCATATCTTTCAGATTATAAGTCTCACCATTAAACCTAATTACGATATCATCTTTATCTACTCATTTTCATTCATCTGTTATATCAAATTGGAAATAAGAATCCATTGCTGTCCATTGTTTTTCTGAGGGGAACAATAATTTAACCCTAGGCATTTTGATATCCGGTTCACATTCCGGCACTTGTTCAAAAAATGTATCGATACTTCAAGTCAAATTTACCATATTTCACTTTTCATCTACCAAATAACTTCCATCTGCTATTGAAAATCTAGTAGAATCTACTCCTGTTTTTGATTTAAAATATATTGAATATTTTATTTTTGTTAAATTATTTCCAATTCCATCTGTTTTCAATTTATTCAAAGCAATTTTATCATCATTCACAACATAAGAAAGGTTATTTTTGGACTCATCTTCTCATACAATTTTTAAAATTTCAATAGAATCATTATCATATTCTAAAATTGCACTAATACCATTTATAGCAGACTTATCTAACGAAAATACAACATCAATCTGATTTTGACATGTTGCATGAAAAACATCATTAGGTAAAAATCTATCCGATCCATATACAGGTTCTATAGAAACATTAGCCGCACTGGCATATTGCAAACAAAAAGCACAAATTAACAATAATCCAATTTTTAAATTTTTTATTTTTTTCATATTCACAAAAAAGAATATAAATTCATTTCATAATATACTTATTACTATTTATGTCTTTTTTATCAAGAGAAAATGAAAAAACAAAAAACTATCTATTGAAAACATTACAATAATTATTAATTATTAATTATTAATTATTAATTAATCTATTATGTGAGAAAAAACACAAGAAATTACAACTGCTATATGAGCAGACACAACCAAAATGAAACTATGACAAGACGATATTAAACTAGCTATTTGATCTGATTGAAACAATCTACTCGAACAAAATCAAATCACAGTTTCTCTGGATAAACGAGAAAAAGAACTCTCAAAAAAGAGGGCTCCCGAAGAATAATACCTAACTAAATTACATACACACGTATATACAATGCTAATATAAGACAAAGGAATAATACAGCAAAAACAGCTATCAAAGTTTTCAAAAATTTTCTTATTTTCAACCTTTTATTAAACCAAGACAACTTTAATAATTCTTTTTCTGGGACCACATTTTGTCATAAAGATGATTTTAAACCAGAAATTTGATCCATAATCAATTGATAATTTTTTATATAATTTGGTTCATGCAACATAAATAAAGAATCAAACAAATACGTATTGGTTTTTGATTGTTTATTTTCCTCTTGGAATTTTGCTAAATGATAAAATATAGTATCATACTGATATACTAGTTTTTTTTTCAAAGAAAAAATAGATTTTTTTATCTTAGACCACAAAAATACCATCAAAACAAAAAGCACAAAAAGGATCCCTACAACCACAAGAAAATATACAGTTTCCATCTCTCAAGTATTTACTATCTGTGTAAGCTTTTCTATCATATCCAAACATTATTTTATAAAACATTTTTTATACAAGATTCAACATCTCCAGATTTTTTCTCAATCACAGGGATAAAGTTTCTCCAAAAAATTGGAATTTTTTCATTTATACATCGAGCACCCCATGATTTAGATCATACCTTATCTCACATTTTAGGATACCTAATTACTAGTCAAACAAAATCCACATTTTTTATTTCGACTCATTCTTTTCAAATTTCCATAAATCAAACTTTATGAATAATCTCTTGTTTTTCAATATACTTTTCCCAAAAATTTTGTTTTGCTTTGATTATATAGATTTTACCATTTGAAATAAAAAAATACACTCAATTAATATATTTATATCCTTGTTTAGCTTCTCTAAAAAATTGCAAAAAATCTAATAAAGTATTTTTTGATACATCTGAATATATATTAAATTTTTTCAAAACAATTAAAAGGATTTTTTCATCAATAAAACCAAATGGGATTTCTCGTAAATATGCAAAATCAGCATTTCGATAGCCAGATTTTTTTATAGGATAAAACTCTCCAATATTTTCCATTTTTTCCACATTTTCTATATCATTATATATTTGCTTCATAGAATCAAAAAATGTACAAGTTCATCCATTTTTTTTGTTTGAAAGATCTACCAATTGAGGAATAATTTCCAACCTAAGATTATTCCTTAAACTAGTGGTCTTATCTAAGTTTGTTTGGTCTACAACATAAGGGATATCAAAATCAACACAAAAATTTTCCACTTGTTTTTTTGTAAATGAAAGAATTGGTCTTAAAATTTCAGCAGATTGGAGTAAATTATTTGTATCTACAAACTTCATAGACAAAAATCAATTAATTCAAGCTCCACGAATCATATTCATAAAACTAGATTCAATACGATCCGTCAAATTATGACCTGTCACCAAATATTTTATTCAGTATTTTTTTATATCATCATTAAACCTATTGTACCTCCACTGTCTCAAATCATCTTCAGTATGTCAATTTCACAAATAAGTAGCCACAGACAAATTAAATCCAGAAAAAAACGTCTGTACAAATTTTTCTTCTTGATCTGTTTCTACTCTTGTTTTATGATTACAATGGATAAAATACAAATTTTTATAATCAAAATTTTTAACTTTAAAAAATTCATACATCAGTACAGACACAAACATACTATCTGGACCACCACTAACTGCTACCAAAATTTTTGTATCTGAAAAAATATATTTTGATAGCTCATCAAACACAGATTGAAAAGGCCTAATATCTCAAACAAAATCTTTTATAAATTTCATTGAAAAATTAAAAAAAAATAATATATATCAAATGTATTTTTAATTATTTCATTACAAAATCCAATGAAAAAATCAAAATTCATTATCAATGTTTGAGACTTATTAATCTCTGCCTGAAAAAGAGATGAAATTTCATTTAAAAACGAATTTATTGATAATTTAGAAAACTTAACAAAAGAATGAATTTCAGGTGATATTATAATACAATCCTATGATCAAAATTCATTATTTGTTACTTTAAATGATATCACTTGTACATTACATGAACCATGCGATAAATGTACTGAATTATACGATAGAAAAGTATCTGTACCAGAATATTCTGCAAAATTTCAAATAGAAATCGATCCAGATTATGAATGAGATGACGAAGTATTCCAAATTGACAAAAATGAGAATATTGATGTACAAGATATGATTCTAAATGCTATTAAATTACAAGAGCCATTCACAAAAAAATGTCCAAAATGCGAAATAGAAAAAGATGACATAGATGAAGATGAAGATTTATGAGCATTTGAATGATCTTGAAACATTCATTTTAGTTAATATTATGCACGAAATAACAAGTCAAGCGAAATTCATTGCTTGACTTTTTTTATAAAAAAAATATACTCATGCATACAAAAAGTCAATATTTTATTACATAACATAAATATTATTGTGAATCTAAAAGAAATAGCTATTTGTACATCATTACTCGTACCGACAGCAGTTCCGGCCATCCAAGCACAAAAAAATTACACCTGAGAAAGCCTAGGTAAAGTATTTGATATAACTGGAATTCCAGATAATCAACCATATAAAAGCAACACTTATGAATTACAAAATCCAATTCCAAACGACATAGAAATTGTAAACGATTCAATATCAAAAATTTTTGCAAAAAGCATGATTAAATATTTTAAAAACGAAATCAAAGCATACAGTTTTTCTGCTCAAGAAGAAGCAAAGCTACAAAAAGATATAGAAACATATTTTAGCACACACAATATATTTCAAATAGATTGAAACAAAATCTTATTAAATCTCTCTGAGCAATCAATAAATAATATATTTAAACATTTCATTCCACACTTTGAAAAAAAATTATCTTGAATTCAAAGATTTTGACTACACTTATTATGAGAAGAAACAGTATGGAACTACACAAAAAAACATTATTTCACAAAAGCAAAATGAAAAGATGCCGAAATCGCATACAAAGATATAATGATAATTTTGAGTTATGCTACTGAATGATTTAGAGAATTAAGATGAAACGCCGACATGACCATTTGATATTGATATTCTACAATATTAAAAGTATTACCTAACGAATACATAAAAAGCAAAACGAGTTCTCGATCATCAAATTACAAAAACAAAAGTATTCGTTATATTAAAACAGAGACGCCTCATTAAAATCACCAGTCCAAACATAGTCTTTCTCTCACTACTTGCTTTTTATTCTCAAATAAATATAATACAATACATTGTAAAACAATTTATTTATTGTTTATGTGTCATGGACATTAGAAATATTCTCCATCAAAAAAAGGAGAACAAAGCCCAAAAATTTCGATTTTTTTTATTAATTATTCTTTGTATATTAATTTTGTATATATTATGAGTTTTGATATACAAAGACAAAAACAGAGAAGAGTATTTCATTTGAGAAGAAATTTCAGCAGAAGGGATTTTAGAAATACACAACAACTACCCAACAAATACTCACAAATTAATAAGTGGGAAAAAAATTTATGGGTTAAAAAGTAGTTCAATAAACATAAACAAATTTATCAAAGACAAAGTATCCATAAAAGGTAATATATCTACAATTACAAACGATTTTCCCGTAATTGAAATAAACAATCTATCAATACCAGACAAAAAAGTAAAAATATCAAATAACATCTATTCTTTTTCCAAAGATTTACTATATTTTGATTTTTCTCAAGAAAAAGAATTTTATGCAGAAAAAGAGTGAAATTCAATCACTATTTACCAGCAAGATACTCCTGTTTTAGAAATCGATACATTTATTTGCAACAAAGTAGCACCTTCTCAAGACTGTGAAGGACTTATAGAATCTTACAAAAAAAATGATAATGAATTTTTTTCTAGCTATAGATGAGATGTTTTTTACAAAATTTCAGACAATAAACGAATTACATTTAATGACAACACATTATGATATATCATAAAAACAGTAGACGACGACTTTTTGCTAAATATTTCTCATTTAATAAATATAATAAATGCAGATTTCATTTCAAAAAATAAAAAAGATTTCATTGTAAACAGTTGTAATGAATGAGATAATCAAAATTGGACTATCCAAGAGATAAAAAAAGACATAATAGACTCTGACTTAATAAAAATAGATACAAAGTTAAGTAAAAATTGAGATAATATAAACTGTAAACTTAATATAGATATATACAATGATCGAGAAGTGAAAAATAAATCTACAGATTAAATTTATATAAAAAAAAAGAGCTGTAAAAATTACAGCTCTTTTTTTTATTATTTATACTATTTTACTGTCAATATTTGTACATTTTTTCTATCATTTCAAAGTCTCATTTTTACAGTTTCTCATGCTTTATGTCACTTAATAGCTGCTCACATAGGAGAATCCAATGATATTAATAAATTATCCTTTGAATTAATCATTACTTCTCAAGTTCATACAATTTTCACAGTATATGTAGCATTATCTCATTCAATAGACAATGTAACTGTAGTACCATAATCAACTTCTCATCATTTTGAAGCTGCTTTTTCATCTGAAATAATTTCCGCATTTGCTATCAAATTTTCCAAATCAGCAATTTTGGAATTAACAAAATCTTTGTCTTCCATTGCTGACTTATACTCAAAGTTTTCAGATAAGTCTCACTGTGCTTTTGCTTCTGCTAATTTTTCTAAGATATCAGGCAATTTTACTTCCTTTAATTCTCTAAGTTCAGCAACTAATTTTTCATATCACTCTCTTGTAATATAATTTTTTTTAGAATTAGCCATTATACGTATAATATGTTAATATATATAAATTTTTTAATTATTTTGCCAATGTTCATTTTTTGAAATTATCAAATGCATGATTTACCAAATCTGCTAACCTTTTGAATCACTCACGTCTATATTCTATTTTTTTACCATCATACTCAAATACAAAATTTCCATCATATCCATTTGGTGTCTTTGAAACTGTTATTTTTACACTTGACTCTACACTATCAGATTTATCAATTTTCTTTAGACAAGAAGTCATTTTTCATTCCATATTCTTTACTACTAAATTTTTTAGATCTTCTTCCATTACAGCAGTCAATCCTGTCAATTTATAAGTAATCTTTGGTTCTTTCATCTCTATTTTTTTATTTTATAAAATAACAACACACTAATCAACAATAATTTACACAAACAAGTCGAAAAATCAACACAAAAACAATTCTTTTACAAACTATCCAAAAAACTTTGTTTTACATCTTTTATTTTCTTTTTTTCTTGCAACAAATTATATCATTTTCTAAATAATTCCCTAATATCTGTATAATAAATCAAATTCAACACCTCAGAAATTGTCGCCCATTTGTATGTTCACAGATATCATTCTACGGGTTTTATATCTACCATTTCTGGATCTCATGAAAATTTCATCAAAAAATATGTCACTTCTTTATCAAATTTTCCAGTTTTATCTTCTAATCATAATATTTTTGCACTTCAAATATTTTGTACAATATTCAAAAGGTTAATAGGGATTCAGGTCTCTTCTGATACTTCCCTCAATGCAGCTTTTTCATCGTTTTCTCATTCTTGTAATTTTCACTTTGGAGCAACCCATTCTACCTTACCAGACAATGCATGTCTTTTGATAAGTAAAAATCTAATATCTCAATCTTCATCATAATAATATATTATTCATCATGCACTTTTTACTAATTTTGTCATATATCACAATTAAATATTAAAAATTAATATTTTTTAAATTTATTATATTTTATTATCCTATATATTCTTAATTATTTTTCAGATTTCATAATTCGATTTACAAATCTCAACAATGATCTAGCTACAGGATTCTGTTCTTTTTCCCAATTTTTAATTTCATCTATAATTTTATCAGCAGAATTTTCAATTCATTTAGCCACATCAACACTACGATCTTCTATATTCTTATATTTTTGTGTAAACTTATCTTCGACCACAGTCTTTTTATCATCATAAAACTCCTCTTTTCATTTTTCAAAGAATTTATCTATCTGTCCTTTAGTAATTTGGTCATTAGATTCTCATATAGAACTACTCTCCAAAGCTGAATCCAACAATGTATCCTCTATTTTATTTTGTAGTTCTTCCAATTTTGAATTAACTAAAGCATCACCAAGATTATTTAATGCATCTCAAGTTGATTCAGTTTTTTTTACTTCCTTAGTTTTATCATTTTTCAATGAATTCAAATCATCCAATGTTCATCATACAACATTAGCAAGTTCGCTTTTATCATTCATATCATTTTTTTCAAAATTTTCAGCCATTTTTATAATTTATTAATTTCAAATCATTTCAACAATTTTACTCAACAATGCCACATTTCTCTTGTAATCTACTCTAGCATGTCAGACAATACAAATCAGTCATTCATAATCTTCAACAACTATTTTGGCATACAAACATGAAACGACAATTTCATTGTCCTGAATAAAAGTATAGTATACTTTATTTTTTTTCAGCATTTTAGAATCCAAATGTTTTACAAGTCATCTAGTCTCAATTAAATCTACAATATATCTAGTTGTATCATATTCAGCCATCAAATCTTCTTTGAGCAAATTATTCATACCCAAATAATAATATTCATCATTTTTTAAAAATCACACTACAACCCCATCTGCAACTCATCATAGTTGTTCTACTAAATATTTCAATCACTTCCTAGCACTTTCGACTTCAATATCTTGTTGTTCTAAATCTCATTCCAGACAATTTTCTATATAAGCAGAAAGTCATGAAACTGTAGGGACTCTACCCGAACTATTATATGGTTGATATACAAATCATGATTTTTCAAGTAAATTCAAATATTTTCTCAAAGTAGAAGGTGCATATTCTACATTTTCTAGAGAATTTAAAGATTTAGATCATACTGGATCTCCACTAGAAATATATTGATCTACAACTAGATCCAAAAGTGCTAGTAACTTATCGTCTTTTTTCATACAAAAAACACAAATAAACAAAGAAATAACACAATATCTTATATGAAAATTTTTATGAAAAACAAGTAAAATAAAAAAAAATGAACAACCAATAATCACATATATACATATCAATTGTTCATTATTAATTATTAATTATTAATTTCTTTATTCCAAGAATATTGATCAATAGAAAGTCTCAATGGAGTTGCATTACAAAACTCATCCATAGTCAAAACTAAAAATCATTTTATTCATTGCATCACAGATTTTAAACTAAAATCATTTTGATATATTTTCTGTTTTATTTTTTTCTCTCAAACGACCTCCACTCATTTTTTTGAAATATAATAATAAATATCATGTCATCAGATATCATAATCTCCATCATACTGATGATCCAATTGATGAATATTTTTTGTACTTTTATAATCCAAAAAAACCAAATAATCAACCAAAAAATCAATGTTTTTGTAAATATTATTCATTTTATAATAATGAAAATATCATAAAAGATTTGAAATCTCTTCTTTTAAATATCATGCTATATCTAGAGAAGAAATACGATCTATTATTTCT
>JAZUKX010000009.1:0-6113 GCA_045643505.1 Candidatus Absconditabacterales bacterium
ACCACCTCCAACAGTCAGTGGAAAACTTCATATATGACATATTTCATCATACACACAAGCAGAAATTATTGCTAGATACAAAAGGATGAAAGGTTTTAATGTATATTATCCTATGTGATTTGATAACAACTGAATTCCTACAGAACAACTAGTAGAAAAAGATTTGAAAATCAACATCAAAGAGATGGAAAGGAAAAATTTCATCCAAAAATGTTTAGAAACCAATGATAAATATGTAGAAATATACAAAAATTTACGAAAAAGAATGTGACTTTCAGTAGATTGGACGAAAACTTATAGTTCAATCCAACTTTCCACACAACAAATTGCTCAACAAGAATTTGTAAAATTATACAAAAAATGAGAAATAGTTTCCAAAGATTTTCCAGCATTACGATGTACTAAGCTTCAAGCAACAATAGCACAAGCTGAGACAGAAGAAAAAGAATTCAATGAATTTTTCAATGAAATAGAATTTAAATTGGAAGATGGAACACCACTTGTAATTGCAACGACTAGACCTGAATTATTACCAGCATGTAAAGCTGTTTTTGCACATCCAAATGATGAAAGATATAAACCATATTTTGGTAAAAAAATCACTACTCCATTATGAGATACTGTGACACTTTTACCAGATGACAAAGCAAAAATTGATAAATGAACTGGTCTTGTTATGTGTTGTAGTTATGGAGATGAAGTAGATGTATATCGATTTCAAAAGCACAACTTAGAACCAAAAATCTGTATTGACAGATATGGGAAAATGATAAACACAGGACTATCTGAAATCGATGGGCTAAAAGTAGATGAAGCTAGAGAAAAAATGATGGAAATTTTGACAAATATGTGAGTAGTAAAAGCAAGGACACCAATCATACAATCCAAAGCCGTATCAGAAAGATGAAAAGTACCTGTAGAAATTTTACCTGTTCACCAATGGTTTGTAAAAATTTTGGACAAAAAAGATATTTTGCTAAATCAAAATGACAAAATGAATTGGTATCCAAATTTCATGAAAAAAAGATCAAATGATTGGATTGAAAATCTGCACCGAGATTGGAATATATCTAGAAATAGAAAATTTGGAATTCCTATCCCTGTTTGGTATGATATAAATACAAATGAAATAATTCTCCCAAGTGATGAACAATTATCAAGATGACCAGTAGATCCTACTATCGATTTACCAGATGGATACACAGCAGGTCAAGTAAGATGAGAAACTTTAGTCTTAGATACTTGGTTTACTTCTGGACTTTCTCCATTAATAAACAAAAAGATGTTGGAAAGAGATTGATTTGACACCACAAATTTCTTTCCTATGGACTTGAGACCACAAGCTCATGATATTATTAGGACTTGGCTTTTGTATACTACAATTCATAGCTATTTCAGAGAAAATGATATTCCATTCAAAAATATTATGGTTTCATGATTTGTAATGGCAGAAAAATGAGAAAAATTTAGTAAATCAAAATGAAATGCAAAATTTGATCCAGAGACAATCATCGATCAACGATGAGCAGATGCTGTAAGATACCGAGCAGCATGATGACAACTTGGAAAAGATATGTTATTTGAAGAAAATGAATTTAAAAATTGACAAAAATTAATAACAAAATTATGGAACGCTGCAAGTTTCGTGCAAATGTTGACTGAATGATTCAATCCAAAAACAGATTTCGACACATCTACTCTACTTGAAACAGATAAATGGATCATAGCCAAAGCAAATGATACAATCAAAAAAATGTCAGAATATTTAGACAAATTCGAATATGGACTAGCAAAAATAGCATTCGAAGATTTCTTCCGACATGATTTATGTGACAACTACTTAGAACTTGTAAAAGTTAGATTATACAAACCAGAATTATTTGAAAACTGAAAAGCTAAGAAATTAGCAGGACAATGGACTTTGTACAATGTATTATTTGCTACAATCAAAATGATATCACCTTACTTGCCACATATCACAGAAGAAATTTACCAAAATCAATTCAAACAATTCAACGAAACAATATCAATCCATAAATTTGAATTCCCAACAAATATTTTGAATATTGAAAATAGTGAATGAATCATCTCCGAATTTGAAAAAATTAGCGAAATAATCGAAACGGTAAGGAGATTCAAGACAGAAAAACAAATTTCAATGTGAGCAGACCTAAAAGTCGTTATCATTTCATGACCAAAAGATTATTTAGAAATCGTAAAGAAATACGAAGACGATTTGAAATGAGTTACAAAAGCCGGAAACATTGAGTACCTAGAAAAAGATTGAACAGCTACAGTTTGTGAACTATAAAAACATAAAATAAAAAAGCTCCACACATGTGGAGTTTTTTTACTAGTCTCAGATATTTTGAATTATATACTTTAATAAATTTTTGTCATTTTCATCTATATTCAAACATTGAAACATTTTCTCAACTAATTTATCATGAATAGCTTCTCAATCTAGCAAAGAATTGATATATTTTTTTATTCTACCCTTTACTATTTTATCATCTGGCAAATCTAACCCAATATTTTTTTCTCATGACATACATTTTCGCAAATTTTGCACACATTTATTATAAGAAAATTCAATAGGCGCCCTATTATTCATAATCTCCTCAAAATGAATTACTCCATAAAATGGACTATCAATCAAATCTATATCATTATTTTTTAAATAAAAATCATATTTTAGTTCATTATTCAATTGTATAAGCTTATTTTCATCAAATGGATCTAATCACAACGAAGATATGAATCCCAACGCATAAGAATAATCTTTTGATTTCAAATCAAAATTATTATTCAACAAACAATTTACACACTCATACAACAACACTTTTTTTGCAAAATCTAAATTTGCATAATCTAAATTCATTAAAATTCAATTTAATGCATCGAACTTACTTCAAGACAATGAAATCAAAACTGAATCCAAAAAAAGATTTTTTCAAACTAATGCCTCTTCTATGTCTTTTACTCTGCTGTTACACACATTAAAAACAGAGCTGTCTACCTTCGTTACAGATTGTCAAATCTCATTATTTTTTTCAGTCATAAAAAAACAAAACCTAAATAAAATATTTATATAATTATATAAAAATAAATATTTTTGTCAACTATTATGTAAAATAAAATTATAAAAATAATATATTTGCAATAAGCCATAAAATTTATATTATGCAATCATAATGACTTTTATTTATTTACATAATTTAATCATGGCAGACAAAGTAAGTGTAACATCTCACAATTCATATTGATCTCGTGTAAAAAATAGTGCAAAAAGCATTTGAGGATGAATTATTTTTGTAATTATCAGTATCCTCTTATTAGCTCGAAATGAGCACAATTTCGTTGAACAAAAAAAAGCATTAGAAGAATGATCTAAACTAGTACAAGAAACCAGTTCAGAGACAATTGATTCATCTTTAAATTGAAAAGAGGTTTATTTAAATTGACAGACAAGTTCTGAAGCAGAATCATTAAAAGATGGTACATTTTGAATTACAGTAGATGATCTAAAATTATCAAGGGATGTACAAATGTATCAGCGAGAAGAAGATGAAGACACAAAATGTACAGACAATGTTTGATGAAGTGAAGACTGTACAACAACATACGAATACTACAAAACATGGAGCGACAACAAAATTGATTCAAGTAGATTTCAAGAAACAAATTGACATTCAAATCCTATAAATTGGGAATATGAATCAAATGAATGGGTAAAATCACCTATAAAACTTGGAGCATATACATTAAGTACTACTTTTGTAAATCTATTAACAAATTATAAACCAATAGATCTTAATGAACAAGAAATAATTGTACCTGAAAAATACAAAGTAGAAATAAAAACAGAAAATTCAGTAGAATCAAATAATGATTCATATTTATACTGAGATAGCACTTGAAATGCAGAAAATAAATCAATTGAAAATAATACAAACGCAATCAAAGATTATGAAAAATTTCATATATACCAAGATCATATATATGTATGAACCGATGAAAACGAACCAGAAATTTGAGATCTAAAAATTACATTTTCAAGTGTAAAAGAATGAACCGTAAGTGTAATTTGAATGCAACAAGATAGTACATTAACAAGCTACAAAACATCAAATGATAGAAATATTGCATTATTGGAAGATTGAGTTGTAAGTGCTGACAATATGTTTATGCATGCACAACAAGCAAACAAAACATTGACTTGGATTTTGAGAATAATTGGATTATTAATGATGTATACATGATTCACAATGATATTCCAACTTGTAGAAACTATCACAAAAGTTTTGCCATTTTTATCAAAAATCGTTTGATTTGGTACAAGGACAATTGCTTTTGCACTTACTTTAGCTTTATGATTTTTGACAATTTGAATTGCACGATTAGCTGTTAGACCTGTAATTTGAATTATTTGCTTAGTTATAGCTGCTGGATGAATATTCTTACTAATAAAAAATAAGGAAAATAAAAAAGAAAATTATCCAAACTGATGAATAGATACAAAAAAAGAATCAAAAAATGATTCTAATACAGAAATAATTGAATGTTAATCTACATAAAATAAGGGACAGCCATTCAAAAGAGTGGCTTTTTTATTATTCAAACATATTCGTCATTACTATCTTTGCATAAATTTATCCACAATGTTTTTGGTCATATTAAATAATGCATATTTAGCTTCCGGAGGGAAAATAGTAGAAAGATGATTTTCAAAAATTTTTCATACATATTCTTTAAACTGATCTGGATTTTGTATATACATTCTAATAAATTCTACAACATCCTCAGAAGCCTTTTCATTTAATTCTTTATAACGAGGTAAATTTCATAATTTTGTATTTTCTACTCATTTACTTCTAATAAATTTAAGCACTTCATACAATTTATTGGAATCTGAATATAAAGTATGACACATTTCATGAATTAATTTAGCAATATGAACATCTTTATCATTTTCAAATCACATTGTCTCTTTACTTTGGGTACTTACTGGTCATATTCAAAGTAATATTGTCTTAGTATTTGAATTTGTAAAACAAACATCTGTTTTTGTATTTACATATATTTTAAATCAATCATTAATTAAATTTTGAAAAAGTTTTTTTGCCATTTCATTTTGTCATAAATATTCACTAGACAAAAGGACCAATCCTTTTTCATCCAATCTTTTCATATCCTTAAGTTCTAATTTATCGTTTTGTCAATTCTCTATTTTTTCATTTGGTTCAATATTTACCTGATTAATATATCTATCAAATGATGCTTTTGTCTCTCCATTAATTTCTAATCCATTTTTCGTATCTAATATTGGTAAAGTAGCTAAATAATCCACAAAATTAGATTCATTTAATTTATCTCTTAAACTAGCAATCTTTTGTGTCTTTTGAGTGTTTTCTACATCGTACAAAGTAACCATCTGTTCTTGATGTATTTCTGTTTTTTCAATTTCTTCGTTGATATTTTTTTTAGGAATATCGTTTTTTCATTCATTTACACCTATACTTCAAATATTTTCTAAATTTTGTTTTTCTACCATTCTTATTAATTTCAACATATAAAACTTATTTGTTAACTTTTTTATTATAATTAAATTTATTATTTTGTCAAATTTTGGAAAAGATTTTCAAATAAAAAAGCTCATTGAATTCACAATGAGCCATAATTTTTCATTATTAATTATTATTTTTTAATTATTAATTAATATCACTTCTCAAATTTTAATTTCATCCAAAAGCTCTGAAATCATATTTTGAATCTCAATAATTGGCATACTGTATACATTATTAAAATTATTATCACTCAATAGCAATTCATTTAATTTATCACTAGTTTCCATTAAACCTGAAACAATAGTTTGCAAATCTCAAGTGTCTTTCAACAAATTACTATTAATTCACTTTTTCAATTCACTCAAATGAGATTTCATCACAATAATATTTGTAACTACTCTATCAATAAATTCTGAATTTACATCCATTCTTTGTACAATTGTTCATCCATAATTAGAAACTGTTTGTGTATTCAACTCCAAAGCAGACATAAGTGCATCACAAGTAGAATTAATTTTATCAATCAAAGTATTTACAGTATTGATT
>JAZUKX010000010.1:0-4498 GCA_045643505.1 Candidatus Absconditabacterales bacterium
CTTCACTATTTTCTTCTTTTGAAAAAGAATTGGCGAATTTTTTACAAGCATTTTTTATTGATTCAGCTTCTTTTTTTGTTATTTGAGTGACTCATAACTTATTCCTATTTTCTCAATTTCATTCATCTGAAAGTATTCTCATATAATTATCAAAATCTTTTTGTGAATTACAATACAATGCAAATAATTCACAAGCATCTTCTGTGGCTCTAGCTGCATTATCTTTATACTTCTTTGTATTTTGAGAAATCATGGACAAATGTTTTCCATCATCAGCAAATTTTTGCATAAGGCTTAATAAATCTTTGCTTCAAACTTTATCCATTTGTAAAGCTAGATGTGATAATTCATGTGCTAGATTATGCTTTATTTGTTTTTCTATAAAATTTGGATTATTAGGATCCCAATTCATTGGAGCACATGCATTTGTATCAAGATTTTTTGCTTTTGATCATACAACTATTTGGATATTTCATTCTCATTTTTTATGAGATTTTAGTTTACTATTGTTGGTGCTGCTATCGATTATAAATTCAATTGAATCTCAAGTTCTTTTTATAGCAGAATTGCAAATTCAATTTAATATATCATTATTTGATACAATTTCATTTAGGTAGGAGTTTCATTCACGTGCGGCTTCTTTTATTTCTGTTCATGGATTCTCATCAGATTTTTCGTTGTCCTTATTTTCAATTTTTTTATCTGAATTAATTTTTGATTCATTGTCTTTTGTATTGTCAGATTTAGTTGAAGACTTAGTTTTTTCTTCAGCTTTTGCATTTTTCTTCATTTCTGCTTTAGATGGTTCTTCTAATTTTGTTTTACCTTTTAAATCTTTATCAGCTTTTAATTCATTTATTTTACTTTTTAATTCAAGATTGTCATTTCGTAATGATTTGTTTTCATTAATCAATTTAGTATTTGCAGATAATATATCATTTATTTGTGATGAAAATTTATTTTGCATTTCAGTTATTTTGTTTTCAAAATCATTTTTTAATGTAGAAATGTCATGTTTTGAAACAATATTTGCCGCAGTTATAGCAGCAGCTCAACCTACTATGTTTGCATCTCATCATTTAGTACGGCTTCATGTTGAATAATTAGTCCAATTTCATTTCTTTTTACCAAATTGTAAATTTGAAAATCGATTTTTATCTTTATTAATAATATTTGCAGTTGCAAGTTTATCGTATGAAAAATCTGAAATAGGTCTTTTTGAAAAAATTCTACCAAAAGTAGATCTTCGGCCATTTTTTACGGTATTTTTAATCGTATTCCAACTGTTAGAGACACCATTTACTACAGGAGTTACTGCAGTCCTAACAGCTCATTCTATGGCAGTTCATGTAGCTACAATAGGACTCAATATAACATTCCCAATTCTTTGATATCGTTTTCATTTTGTCCAAGAATTTACAAACACATCTTTGATATTACGTGCTGTATTGCTAGCAACATCTAAAGCATCTTTTGGTAATGCAACCATGGTCTCAAAGGTGTCTACTCATGTTTGCAGTATTGTACCTCAAGCTCTAGGGAGTATCATGGCTGTATTTCAAAGTCTATTTCAAAAGTTTCACATAATAATACATTAATTAAATAAATTACATACAAGTATTATATATATTTTTTTTCATTTGTCAAATTTTATTATATAAAATTTTGTATTATTTTGACAAATTGAAATTTTTTAAGTAGAATGATAAAGAAGAAAAATTTTTATATTTTAAACTGTTCCAATATGGCAAATGAAAATTTAAATGTCCAAGAAAAAGATTATTCTAAGC
Source organism: Candidatus Absconditabacterales bacterium (assembly GCA_045643505.1). Taxonomy (GTDB): domain Bacteria; phylum Patescibacteriota; class Gracilibacteria; order Absconditabacterales; family Absconditicoccaceae; genus JALOAF01. Next base: position 1,791 of record JAZUKX010000010.1, read on the forward strand.
CTTTAGGAAAAAAAATTTCAGAACTGACAGAGTCTGATATAACTGATATTGTAAAAAATTATTCAAAAGATGAAATTGAGGACAACATAACAAACACGATGCTTTGATCAGAAGATTTGAATGAACAACAAAAAGATAGAATTTTTGATATATTAACTAAAGCATCTCAAGAAAAAATGAAATTAGAAAATGAAAACAAAGATTCTATAAAGAAAGCTGCTGATGAAATAGAAAAAAAAGCAGAAGAACATAATAAAAAACAAAATGAAGAAATTGAAACTAGTAATCAAGAAAATGCGGTTGAAATTGATAAATTAACAAAATTACTAAATGATGATTGATGAGAAAAAAACGTAAGTACGACATCAGAGACAATACCAGAATCTACATGAGAAACATCAACAGATGATGTGAAAGACTTAGCTTCTGAATCAAAAGAAAATGAAGATAAATTAAGAGAAGAATTACGTAAATCTAGAGAAATTAATACTGTGCTTTTGTCATTGTTAACAAAAGCAAAAAATGAAAAAAATACAGCTGAAGTTGTAAATTTGAAAAAACAATTAAAAGAATCAATTCAAGAAAAACAAAATCTTTTAGATAAATTTTGATGAAAATTGCCAGAGTATAATTGATCTATTAGCTCATTAAATACAAAAAGATTAGAATTTCAATTATTCTGAAAATCAAAAGAATGATGACAAACAAAAATTACTTGACCTGAATTGAGGATTAGGAGAAATATTATGTCCCGTCGCAGAATAAATAAAACGGTCCAGAAACTAAATGAAATATGAAAAGATGCAAAAGCTTGAGTAAATTATGTTATGACAAGGACATTTACATTAAATTGATGAAAAATTGCGTGATGAATTAAACAAATGAAAAACTTTTTCAAAGTGAGGGATGTAAAATCATTTAATGAAGCTTATGATAAACAAGTAGATTATTTTATGTCTAATCTAAAGTCAAAAATGGAAGCAAATACAATAAGTGATGAAGATAAAAAAACATTTGATGCAATCCAAAAAAGGTTAGAATATTATAAAGTAGCATATAGAAGACAATTTATGGTTGCTGCTTAATTTATTTTATTAAATAATACACAATGAAAACATTAAAAGAAGCTGTAGATTATATATACAATTATATCAAAGATTATGACAAAGAAAATAGTGAACTGCTAGATTATGATTCTTTACATGATATGCTGGAAGAAGAATTATTAGACATCGTAGAATGAGCATTAACAGATGGTGATATGAAAATTTGGATAGAAAGTAAAGATGATTCCTATTTGGATGAAGTGTTAAATGAAAGATTGGTAGATTATCCAGCACTTCTACAAGAAATGGCAAATGATATATTGAATGAATATGTATTGGAGAAATAAATTTAGTATTTTAATTATAAAAAAATGGCAAAAACAAACACCTTTGAATCAATGTTAAATAATAAAGAGTTTAAGAATAAGTATGAAACAATAAGGGAAAATACAAATGAAAAAATTTTAAACACATTTTCTGAATTTTCTGAAAAAGATTTTGATGAGTTAGAAAAGGCAATCAATGATAATAAGATGAAAGCCGGAGAATTTCAAATAAATCAATGAATTCCTGAATGAACTATTAAATTTAAAAACTATGATATTCCCATTGAAGTAATTTTTAAAAAATTTCCACATTTAAAAGATAATTATATCGAAGCATTTAAACCAGATAATTATGTAAATAAAGAAAATATATTAAACACAGCCAATCACAAATTAATGGATTGCATACTTTTGTTAATAGATTCTATTTGGAAAAAAGATAATTGATTAATAATTAATAAACAGAAATTTGAGTTAAATAACATTGAAATTAATGAATTTATGAAAAAATTAGTTTCTCGTGATCATATAGCAGATCAGATTTCAAAGCTATCACCATCTCTAGATGGAGAAATTACATTAAGAGAATGAGTTAAGATATCTCTGTCTGATAATAAATTTTCGCCAACAATTAATAATTTCAAATCTAAATATTCTAAAGCAAAAAATAAAAGTACTTTCAAAAAATTAGATACACAATTAGCTGAACAATTAATTTTAGCTGCAGGATATTATATACAAATTAATAATCCACTTTTATTGCCTTGAGACATCAATTACAAAGAACCAAGGGTCTTGTCATTAAATTTAACTAACTGTCAAAAATGACTAAAATGAATTTGAATCGATACTGATATCATTAAATTAAGTTATAATTGAAAATCCCATTATGTAGTAAAAACTAACGAAATATCTAATATTACAAAAGAACCAAAAGAAGATACTGTTATAATTGAGACATTTTGTGATGCTATGACTGAAGAGTTTAAAAAATTCTGCGAAGTACGTTGAATATCAAGAGAAGATTGAACAGAAATTGATCGAAGAAGATGATTAGATCCTAACGTAAAATATGTGGATAAAGATTGAAATATTTACGTACTAAAATGGCATGAATGAACAAATCTTTACGATGAATATTGAGATTACGATGATTATGGGGGCGCTACATGGTATGATTTAATCCAAACAAAAAGGATATCATCAGAGCCAGAGAAACCAGAGCCAGAGAAACCAGAGCCAGAGAAACCAGAGCCAGAGAAACCAGAGCCAGAGAAACCAGAGCCAGAGAAACCAGAGCCAGAGAAACCAGAGCCAGAGAAACCAGAGCCAGAGA
>JAZUKX010000011.1:0-3423 GCA_045643505.1 Candidatus Absconditabacterales bacterium
ATTATTTTATTTCTTTCCATTATTTACAATGATAAAAAAATTTTGGGCAGAATTGGTTTGAACAATGGTATTAGTTATTTTTGGTTGTGGAGTGGCTGTATGGACTTGAGTTGATACTGTATCAACAGCATTAGCATTTTGACTTGTCATCGTAGCATTAGCTTACGCAATTTGACAGGTATCAGGGTGTCATGTAAATCCAGCTGTTAGTCTATGAGTATGGATGTCTGGTAAAATGTCTAAAAAGGAATTATGAGTTTACATTTGAGCTCAATTTTTGTGAGCAATCATCTGAGCTGTAATTCTATGAGTAATATTATGAGATTTCTCAGCACTTTGAGCTAATTGAACATCATGAGTAGAGTGAAGCTGGTTAATTGCTTGTATTGTAGAAATTGTTTTGACTTTTGTATTTGTATTCTCTGTGCTTTGAGTGACATCAAAATCAGAAAATTGAGCAGTTTCTGGTTTAGTAATTTGATGAAGTTTAACATTGGTTCATTTACTTGGATTAGGATTTACATGAACTTCTGTAAATCCAGCTAGAAGCTTCGGACCTGCTTTGTTGCAATGTTTTTCATGAGATTTCACAGCATTGTGAGAAGTATGGATATTTATAGTTGCACCATTAGTTTGAGCTGCATTAGCTGCTTTGTTATTCAAATATTTCAATAAAAAATAAAGTAAGATCAAAAGATAAATAAAAAAATTAGTAGTTGTGATTTTGTGTGGCTACTAATTTTTTGAAATAGAATCATTAAATTCAAGATTTTATATTCCGAAATTTGCTTAATTAATTATTGATAATGATTACAAGATATATATCGTTAAATAACAATATATAAAATATATTTATAAAAATTTATGTTTTTATTAATTTTTAATGTTTAAGAGATCTACTATTGGTTTTTATCTGGCGACATTTTTACAAAATGCTTTAAAGGTAATAACACCATTTTATATAATTTATTTTGTTGATTTGTGATTTAGCTTTCGGCAAATCGCATTAATTTCTAGTTTGAGAAGCGTAATTTGACTTGTTTTTGAAATCCCAACATGAATAATTGCTGATGTTTATGGTAAAAAAGTCAGCGTTATATTATGATATATTTTATCTGCTATTACATTAATATTAGTTCCATTTACAAATAATTTTATTATAATAACTATTATTTTTTGTTTTAATGCATTTTTTGAGACATTTTTCACATGAGCAGATAATGCTTGGGTATCTGATAGAATAGAATCAGAAAATCCGGATGAAATGAAATCTTTTTTTATGAAAAAAAGAAGTTTGAGAAATGTTGGATTTATTGTTGCTTGATTATTATGAGTAATAATTGTAAAATATTTATGAATGAAATATCTTCGATTTGTATATTGAATTGGATTGCTACTTGTTAGTTGAATATTATTTATAATTCCAGATGGAGAAAAATGATATTCAAGTGAAGAAGAGAAAGAGGAAAATGTTTGGAGTAAAGTCTTTTGGAATCATTTAAAAGATTCATTAAAATATCTTAGACAACACAAAGCCTTATGGTTTTTATTCGCTTGAATGTGATTATATTTAATTTTAGATGAATTAACTTGATTAATTTGGACACCTTATCTTGAATATTTATGATTTTCAATAGAAAATTTTTGATATCTTTCATCTGTTTTGTGATTGTTGTGAGCATGCGTCCCATTATTACTTGAAAAATTTTTTAAGAAAAAACAAAATAGTCCTTTAGTACTTTGAATCTTACTTTTATTTTTTGTTGCAATTCTTATCTTTGCATGATTGATTAATTCTTTTTATATACTTATAATCCTTTATATAGTATATAATTTTATTGATGATATTATTTTCCCTGTAGATGAACTTCTCACAAATCAACTTATAGCACCCACAAAAAGAGCTACTGTCCTTTCTATGAAATCTGTCATTGAAAATTTGAGTTCAATTATAGGTTGACCACTTGTTTGATGGATATTGTGATATTTAACTTTTTCTCAAGGGCTAATCTTATCTGCAATTTTACTTTTATCTATTTCTCTTATTTATTTACTTCTTTCAAAAAGAACCTCTACAACAAAGGTAGAGGCTTAGACATGTGCATGTCATTTAGTAGGAAAAATTCCAATAATAAAACTAGAATAATCATGAATTCGCATTTATCTAGTATTGCTCTTCTTTCCATCTCGGGAAAGTCATAGTTACATTAGCAGCAGTTGGTACGTTTTCCTGCCATGCACACGATTTTGATTTTTTTAACTTTTTTCATGTGTGTTTTTATATCATTTCATTAAATCAATTCACCTCAAATCTGATAAAGCATCATGATAAGAAATACAGCAGCTAATAATGCTTGGACCATCCAAAATTTCATTACAATCGTCGTCTCGTGATGTCACTTTTTTTCAAATAAATGATGTAATGGAGCCACTTCAAATAATTTTTTGTGGAAAACTTTTTTCCAAAATATCTGTAAAGCACTTGAACAAAGATCTACGATAAATGGCAAAAATAAAATCAAAAATGGGATTATGATTCAGATTCTCATATTTAGTAAATATATCAAAGAAGCGAGTAACCCTCACAATGCGAAAGCTCCGCTATCTCACATAAATATTTTTGCAGGGAAAATATTGAAGAATATAAATGATGCTAAAACTGCTCAAACTATTACTACAAATGTAGTAGAAATGTATGTTCCAGATACAAAAGTTATCACAGCTAACACGATTAATTCTACTCACATCAATCATCACACTAATCAATCAAGTCCGTCTGTGATGTTTATTGCGTTTACAATTGCTATTGTGAATGTGAATGTCAAAATTGGTCGGAATATTCAAATGTGAATTTTACCAGCAATTGGCCATAAATTTACATAATCAATTCCCAATTTTGCCCAGAATCGTCGTGAAATTAATCAAGAAAAGACAAACATCATTATCAATTTTGCTTTGGCACTTAGTCACTTTTTTGCTCAATATCATCTAATATTCAAGAAATCATCAAGTAATCAAATCAATCCCATACCAAAAAATCCAGCCAAAAGTACGTATGTTTCTTGTCTATTTATCAAACTATTGTTTGTCCATCATCGTTTTTGTACCAATAATGACAATAAAACCATAATCAAAACAATAAAAATCAAAAGTCATCATCACATTGTCGGAGTACCTGCTTTATGTTTATGCATTTCTGAGAAAATTACTGACTTTTCTCCTGTTACAGCTTCTTCACGGATAGTTTTCCCAGCATGAATTTTTTTCAAAAACTTGATATATAAAGGATACAAAAGTCGACCTAGTCCAAAAGCCACTAGAGCAAATAATATAATACTATTAAGTTTAGTAAACATGAAAAATTACTATTTTATTTAAAATAACATTTTGTATGTATAATTTTTTTTTATATTTTTCACACTA
>JAZUKX010000012.1:0-42953 GCA_045643505.1 Candidatus Absconditabacterales bacterium
TTAATATCAATAATAAACTATATGCACTAATTAATAATAGATGGGCTTGGTTTATTAGTTTTAGATACAATACTAATAACACAGTTACTGTGTATAGCTTACAATACATAACTAAATAATAATTGTAAAGTATTGTAACAATAAGATATCAAAGGCTAAAGTTTTATAATAAAAAAGCCGTTAATATATATGTAAGCAATCGAGCTTAAAAAACATATTGATAACTAAATAGATTGATAAGTAACTAATAATATTTTATATTATATAGTTATATAATACAATTAGATTATAATCTTTTGTATGATATCGAATAGAATAATTGAGAGATACAAACATTATATACCGATTGTAAATAAATGTAACAAATAAATAAAATAATTAAAGTTTTAAATCAATTTAGCCGTTATATAATATGTAAGATAAAACAAACAAACAAAAGCTCATAAGAGCGTAAAGCCTTAAATGGCTCAAGAAAATTGATAGCAAATAATAGTATAGACTATCATACATAGCATAGACCCAACGCAATAGCGGTCGGACAATAGGTGAACATCTTATTAAGTGATATAAAAAACGTGCATAAGATAAAGTAACTGAATACTAACGATATAATAGTTATGGTCTTAAAAAATTCTATTCGTGAACACTTCTATTAGCTACGCAGTAGTGCGAACTTGTGACACAGATGATGGTATAGCTTATGGATAGATGATAACATAACAGGATAAGACAAAGTCTATAAGACGTACGTCCTACGGACTTAAACGTGACAATATGTTATCCTATCCTTAGAGTATAACTGAAATATGATTATATTCTAACGATAGTAAAATGGAGGATTAAAAATGATTACACTAAGAACGATTGATTGTGATTTATTAGTTGGCAAGTTTGATGATATGGACGAGGTGTTGGACTATATCAAAGAGTCACAACTATATGATGGGAATAATACATATATAGACTAATATATATTAACTCATTAAAACGTGTATAAGAATAAAACGGAGGATTATATAAAATGAGATTAAACTTTTTTATAGGTTGTAACGACAAAGACACACACGCAATCAAGATAAACAAAGAATATTGCTTTGAAATAATAGTTAATACATTTGATAGATACTTTGATAGTTATACAATACAAGAGTGTTATGGAATTTATAAGGGTGAATTAGAACAAAGTTATCAAGTATCAATACTATGTGATGATTATAATTTCGATATGATAAGACAATTATGTGATATTTTAAAAGATAAACTCAATCAAGAGTGTATCGGATTTGAAGTAATAAAAAATCATTATAATTTTATTTAATGGAGGTAATATGATAACTTTAATTGATGAGGATAGAATGATATTAAAAAACTATGACAATTTATTTCAAGTTAAAACTAATGAATTAAGTCATTACATAGTCGATTGGAATTTATCATTAGACAATAAACCTATAATAAATTTCTTCACATTAGAAATGGATAGTGCATACAATAGTGATATAATATAATAAACGGAGGTATAATAAAATGACATCTAAAAAAAAATGGTTGAATTCAACAGGCACATGTAGTATAGTTGATGGTGAATACTTTAGTTATGGACAGCAAATGACAGCAACTTACAAAGGATATAGACTATTTGATAGTGGATTTTGGTCTAGAACTACTCGTAAACATCAATATATTATTAGAAAATATATAGGACATCATACAATAGATTTAGAATATGCAGACTTTAATAATGGTGCTGAGTATTCTATTAAAAAAGAAATAGATAATCTAACATATGAATTAGAAGTAAGACACGGCAAAAGAAAAACTGAACATAACAAGGCAGTTATTGAAGGATTAGAAAAAAGAATAGCAAGATTACAAGGACTATTAGAGGAGTAATTATAATGAGTAATACTTTTACATATGATAACAATGAAGATATTAGAAAATATGTAGATAAATATAAGTTTGATGTAAAGGACTTCAAGGATATATTTATTAACTGTGAATACTACGAAACTAGAAACTCATGGGGTCATAGAGGAGGTGTAAGAATACCTACTCAATACTCTTGTGTAGTAGAACGCAAGATAAGATATTACAATAGAACATGGGAGTGCTACACATATCAAACATTACTAATGAATTTATTAGATGATTACGCAACGTATCTAACCGACATAGATTATCATAAAGTATTATTCCTAGAAGATAATGAATTAAAGGACTTTAAAGAATTGAAACGTAGTGAATTCTTAAAGAAATATACTTGGTGTGGTGCTGGTAATTATAGAGAAACTAGAAAACACTTAATAAGAATTAATGAAATAGAAAAATAATATACTCTCTCGTTTTTATGCATGTAAGTAATGGGAGGTGTAATCCATCTCCCTTTTTCTTATTTAAAACGAGATAACAAAAGCTTATATTTAGTTTTCACTTCTTTCTAAGGGTAGTTAATCTACCCTTTTTCTTTTTCGCAACAAAGAGAGAATTGATTTAATGATTACAATTTAATGGAGGATAATTAACAATGACTACTACTGAATTTCAACAACTAAGCAACTATGAAAAACTATTAAAGACAGCTGATAGCTTTAGATATAGTCAAGGGTATTACGGCAGATTATACGAAGCATTACAAGATATGGATAGCAATAGTATCGCAGACTTAAATGACATTGAAAGTTTGTATAGTGCTAAAGATATGCTAGATGTAGTAATGTATTTGGAGGGATAAAATGAATACTTTATTAACTGAAACAATTAACAATAGAGAAATATTAATTAACTTAGATAATGTATCATGTTTTATTAGAGTAGATAATAAAGAAACATTAGTATGTTTTAATGATGATAGCGACCAAGCTATCAAAGAAGAATTTGATGATATAGTTAGTATGTTACACGGAGATTAAGATGATAGAATTCAATCAAGAGAATAGAGATGAGATGGTAAGACTATTATATTTTCTTCAAGATAATATGTATATTAAATTATTATGTAATCACTTTGATGATATACTAGATGAGTTTGATAATTTAGATGGGAGTATTTAATTATGTATCATGTTATGCAAAAGTTATGTGACACTTTAGATGGCTGGAACTTTCATAGTTATAAAAATCAAGATAAATATGGTGATGATATTTTATTTGATTTCTATACAAAAGATGGGAGTGCTATATTAACAATGAAATATAGTAATGGTACAATAAGTATAACAAATGATGTTGAATACTGGAATGAAAAACATTATACAGATTATGAAAATATAACATTAAACGAATACAATGAAAGATTAAAGGAGGATAATTAATTATGACAGTATCAGAATTAAAAGGCATACTAGACGACTTTGATGATAATTGTGAAGTATATATTGATAACTCTAATACTCCTATAAGGGATGTATTTGGTGGGTTTAATGAGGATGATGAAGAATTTATGTTAATAGTAACATAAGGAGAATACATAGATGATAGAATACACAGCAATAAAACATAGTGATAATCAATTAGTAATAACAATGAATAATAATTGTAAAGAATTATTAAATAATATTGACTTTGATTTTGAAATTATTAATAAAGTATGGTACGCACATGATGGATATGAAACTATGGGTTATCCTTTTGAACCACCATTAGCTTTCGGAGATATAGATTATGAAGTAACATTACAATTCAAATCAGAATATGATAGAGAATTCTTTGATTATATCTTTGATAAACATTGTACTAATGTAGATAAATTAGAATACAGCTATAAAACATTGGAGGTTGCAGTATAATGAAAAGTAACATAGAATTAATAATGGAGATAGTCCATTTAAAACACGAACATAAGTTAAGTGATAGCGATTTATTAGATACATTCATGGCTTATGCTGATAATAAATTACTTAATGACATAGTTAATTTTATTAAATCAGAAGTGGAGGATTAATATTTAGAATGATTACTACAATAATATTAATAGCAATAACAATAGTATTTGTTAATATATTTAATGACATAGCATATAGATAAGGAGTAATAATAATGAAAACATTATTCAAACAATTAGATGAATTATATTTTGAAATAGATAAATACTTCTATGATGAGCTAACTGATTATGAAAAAGGTGTTAAGGATATTCTTAATATGTTAGATGTAAGAATGTCAGGTAATAATGAGAATGAAACTTATGATTATATTATGAATGAGATAAAGCAACATCATGGTTTTAATTATGAATATTATTATCAAATAGATTATATAGATGAAGATGGTCTTGCTACATATATTGACACATATAATGATGATGAAAGAAGTAAAGCATTGTATGATTTAAGGATATTAAATGTGGCTAATATATGTCTGCATACTACTACTAAATATGTCTTAGATAGATATAGATATAAATTAGATACAGAGGGTAAAGTAATAGATGATACTGATGAGATTATAGAAAAAGATATAAAGGAGTAATTAATGAACGAGCATATAGTAAATGGAGTTTGGATAGATAAAGTTACAGTTGTATATCTTGATTGTGACAAGATGGAAGAAGTTAACATGATAACTGGAATAGATACATTACATGAAGTAAACTTTGTAGATAAATCAGAGTTTGAAGATAAAGAAGAATTAAGGAGATATGTAGATAAAGTTGTATTAAATTCTATAATGAATAAAGATATAGATTATGTAGTATTCAGATTAGATATATAAGGAGTTAGTTATGGAAGTTCAAATAAATTTTAGAGTACTACCTCATAACTATAAAGAATATGAGAGTGCGTTAGAAAATTTCTTGAATGACTTAGATAGTATATTAGATATGACTAAAGAAAGTATAGTCGTGGAGGAACATGATGAACTTGACTAAGAACTTTACATTAGAAGAATTAACTTATAGTGCAACAGCTAATGCTTATAAGATATCTAATAAACCTAATGCAGAACAAATAGAAAACTTAAAGAGATTAGCTATTAATATACTTCAACCTATCAGAGATAAATTCGGAGTGGTAGGAATATCAAGTGGATTTAGAAGTGTAAGATTAAATGAAAAGGTTAATGGTAAACCTAATTCACAACATAAAACTGGAGAAGCAGCTGATATTGGATATGTTAAAGGAACTAGATTAAAAGATGTGTTCAAGTATATTAAAGATAATTTAGATTACGACCAGTTATTATATGAAATAGCTGGAGGAGTTATTTGGATACATGTTAGTTATGTTAGTAAAGAAAAGAACAGACATCAAGCAATAGATAATTATAAAGTATAAGGAGGATTAATGACAGTACAAGAATTACTAGAAGAATTAAATAGAATAAATCCAGAAGTAGATGTTATAATAAATAACAAATGCACTATTAAATCTATAAATGTAATATACGAAGAAGGTATTGGTATATCATATATTAGTTTAAACAACAATGAGGAGGGCAATAGTGATAACGACTAGACGTAAAGTAATTAATGATAGTTTAATTACACAGGATATATACGATAAATTAATTAATAAAATATTTATTGAACTTCAAGATAAAGAAGTAACACAAAGTAATATAATAGATGTATTACTTCCATTAAACATATGTAATCAAACGATAGCTAGAATAGTAAATGATTTAATCCCAACAGCTAAGGCAACTGGAGGTAGTATAGCTTCAATGATTAGATACAAGATGAAACCTAAGAAGAATGATTTATTAGATGAATTAATGAATGAGTTGGAGGAATTTTAAATATGTATAGCTTTCAATTATTAGTTTTACTTGGTATGATATCAATTACAATAGCTTGTATGTTTATTATACTTTTGATACTAGATATTATAGGAGTTATTTAATATGGGTTTATATGAATGTGAACATTGTAAAGGGTGTCGCAATCAGGCTAAGATGAGATGGATGGGTAAAACAATAGTTCAATGTCTTTGCGATATGCCTAATCCTAGTAGATGTGCATTACGAAAGGAGGTACGATATGTCGGACATACTGAACCTAAACGAACTTAAAACACTTATACACAAAGGAGATACAGGGTTATTATTCTGTATTGGTAAAAGTTTAATAAGTCAGATAATAAGAGCTAAGACTAGATTAGATACAAATGAGATAGTACCTAGTCACGTTGCATTAATAGTTAATGGTGAATTCTTGTACGAAAGTACAAGCAACTCAGCTAAGCTAGGCAATAAACGAATTCCAGCTGGAGTTAGGAGAATGTTATTAACAGACTTCTATAAGTTAGAGAAGTTAAAAGAAACTGAATATTATTTTTATCCTTGTGAATTAAATACAAAGGATTTAGAAAAGTATGTTCACTTCCCTTATGGTATAGATAGTATAGTTGACTTCGTATTAAAAGATGGAAGTGATGGGGTTAGTCGAGGATTAATTTGTAGTCAATATGCAAACAAGGTTGCACACATTATGGATAATCCTTGTCCTTCCCCAGCGGTATTATATAGATATGTTAGAAGTTCGGAGGATTTATTTGACTATGAAAATATACAAGATGAAATTAATTAATGACACTCTAGTTGCTTATGAGGTTATGGATAAAATGCCTAACAAAATAAATAATGAATTTATTTATGCAACTGAAAAAGAATTAGAGAAAGTTAAGAATGTAGATTATAGTAGATTATTATAACTACTTCGGACACTAGCGTTTTGAAATTGAGCTTCAGGTATTTTTGAGTTTGTTTAGATTTGTAACAAAATATTTAAAAATGAATACCCCTAGTTGAATTTTAAAATAATTTATTTTATAATATAGATATACACTAAAATACTTATCCTTTTATGTTATTACGCATAACCAATTGGGAGAGGGTTTTGCCTCTTAAAACGGAATTTTACCTCTCCCTTTTTCTTTTAACATAATAGGATATAGTAAAGGATAAACATAACAAGGAGGAATGATATATGTCAGACAAAATTACAGTTAAATGTTCTAAATGTGGTAAAGATTATGAAGTTGACGAAAAGTTAGCTAGTTGGTGCGAAAAGAATAATAAACCATTAGTTTGTCAAGATTGCTTTAAATCTGGCGGTACAACCAAAAAAGCTCCAGCTAAATCTTCTAATACCTCAATAGCTAAAACTTCTAAAGCAGATGTATCAGCTGCTATGTTTAGAAAAGCTTATGATGAATTAGTTGCTGAATTTTCTGATATTAAAGAAGAAGTAGCTCCGTATCTAGGAGGATGGGCTTCAACAATAGTTATTAACAGAAGTAGATAATTAAGGCTATTATAGCGATTTATAGTAATATATCTTATTTAGGTTACTTAATTAAATCAAAAGGATTACACTTATGAATAAAATGAATAATATTTTAAATAATGTTGATGTTAATTACGTTCCCTTTATTTTAAGAACTAACATTAAAGCAATTAATGATATGGAGAATATTAGAGATGGCTACCGAAAACAATATTATAGAAAATATACTAGACGAGATAAAAACCACTCAAATTTTAATCCGTACTAATAATTTATTATTATCTAGGTTTATATTACAACTTCAAGAAGTTAGAAAAGAATTAGATCTACCTAAACGAAATACATTTTTTAAGTTTGAAATAGATGAAGATGATTATGATGAATTAGTTGAAAAGTTTGGCAATAAAGAAGTTGATAAAGCTTTATATCGCTTAGATAGATTATTACTAACAAATAAGCAAGAGTTACCTAATAATATAAAAAGATACATAATGAAGAAATTAAAGGACAAAGAATTATGAATTTTAAAAGAATAAATGACAAAGTTATTATAGATATTGATGAAATATTATCAGTAGAAACTACAATATATAAAACTCCTAGAGTGGTAGTAACATTTAAAAAACGCAAAGATTGTGAATATTATGATTGTAGTATTGATGAAATAGAAAAAGCTTTAAAAGGATAAAAAAAAGAATGAATGATTTAGATAAAGACGTTAAATTATTCCTCATATTGTTAGTCTATTTAATTATAGGCGGTTTAGTAATAGGAGTGTTAGTGTGATAAAAAACTCTAATAATGGAAAGCAAGTTAATTCTAACTTAAAGTATCTCTCAAGATGTCATTACTATGGTAAACTAGTAAACTGGGAATATGTATCTGAAGCTATGATTCTCGTGTTAAATGTTTATGTAGCTAGTGAATATTTTGGAGGTACAGTTCCTATTAGAGTTTATGTACCAACAGAAATGGAAAAGAAACTAATCAATAATCTTATAGTAGGTGATAGTTATTATGTAATAGCAGCTCCTTATAAGATTAAATGGAATAAGAAATATCAACATAGAGTTGATTTATTAGTAAATATTACACAGGAGGTTTATTAATATGGCTAGGAAAATAAGTCACGGAGTATCTACTCAAGATTTATTAATAGGATTAATATTAGATTTATCTCCTAAACAATGCGAGAAATTATATACTGAGTTATTACCTAGATATTCAACTAGAGCTAAAACTCATTTATATAATGAACAAGGAGAAGAAGATCCCAACGGTAAAATAAGATTAACTCCTTACCAATATAAAGCAATAAGAACTAAATTTGGTGATAGCTTTATCAAAAAAGCTTTTACTGAATTAACATCTTATATAAAATACTTAGAAGATAATCAAGAAACTAACTCAAATTATAAGAGTAAGTTAAGAGATTATAATTCTAAAACTCACGCAAATATAATAGAGAAGGGTTGGATATACGATAAATGTAAACAGTATATTTGTCATGATAGACCTCAAGTTGCTATAGATCCTTATAATATAGGTGATCTAGAAACAGCTAAAGAATATATTAGATCTATTCATCCTTCACTTAGAGCGACAGCTATGGATGTTAAATTATTAGTTATGAAATTCCCAGAGTTAAAGGATGTAGATTTTGAATAATAATAATGAAGAATACATTAATAAAAGAGAATATAAACCAGTACCATTATTAGATGGTATAGAGGAGATTCGTAATGACTTTGAAGAACGTATGGAACAAGGTGATACAACTTATGGTATTGAAATTCTTGACGATTGCGTTGAAACTATACGCAAGGGTTCGGTTACTTTTATTATTGCCGCTCCGAATACTGGGAAGTCGTTATGGTCACAAGTTATTGCGGCGAATTTGGCTAAACAAAATAAACAAGTACTTATCTGTTCGTGCGAAATGGGTGCTGGATTACTTATGGAACGTCAAATCCGTATGCTTCTCGGTATAAGTACATATCAATTAAGAAAGATGTATTCTGATAGACGTGATGTAGCTAATACATTAATGGATAGTTTAATAGTAGATGAAAACTATGCATATTTACAAAATGTAGCAATATGCGAAACAGGAGGAGCTACAGTTGAAGATTTAATCAAAATGTTTGATTGTTATAATGAATATGAATATATAATAGTTGATTATATTCAAAGGGTTAGAGGTCAAGGTTCTGAATATGAGGTAATAACTAATGCAGCTAGAGAACTTCAAACGTACGCTAGACGAACAGGAAAGAAATTTATTATATGCTCACAGGCTTCTAGGTTATCAAATGATGATTCAAAATACGGATCTAAAGTTGATGGTTCTAGAATTAGGGGTAAAGGTTCTGGAAGTATCGAAGAAGATGCAGATGTTGGTATCACTTTACTTGAATTACCAGAAGAAGGTGATCGTAAGATCCTCGCTACTTGTTTTAAAAATAGGTATGGAAACCTTAAAAATATAAGTTATAAATACGTTATGGATTCTAGGATGTGTTTAAGGCTAGAACAAAAGAATTATATACCACCAGAGAAAAATAATCAAAGGAGGTCGTAATGGCATTATTTAATAAATTACCTAAGACTATTACGTTAGGTATAATGTTAATAAAAGCATTAGATCTAAAGGATGGGTTAAGATTAATTCAAGAAATATTATATCTGTATAGAGAATTTTATATTAGAACTAGAATAGATCCTAAAATAAGAGAATATACAGTAAGTTTTAGTTATAAAGATAACCAACTAATTCAATTTAATACAACTGACTTAAAAGAATTATTAGATGTTGCACGAAGAATAAAGGAGTCCAGAATTGACTAAAGAAAACAATTTAGATGATTTTAGATTTGAAGAATATCCTAATATAAAAAAATCAGATTTACTTCCTAAAGGTTCTGATGCGTATAAATATCATACTCATCAAGAAATAATAAAAGCTTGGAATGAAAGATTTGAAGAATCTACAAATACTAAATATAAAAAAGAAATAAAAAATTTCAAAGGAGAACCATCAAAATATCCTCCGTTACCATCAGCAGAGCAAATAGCTGAAGAAAAATTGAGCTATGATTTAACAGATGATGGTACTGGTAAGAAATATGATACTGGTAAACCTATGGTTGGAGCTTTATGCAGAGTATTTCCTAGAGCTTTAATGGCAATAGGAGCTTGTATAGAATTTGGTACTCATAAATATCCTAAACCTGATAATTGGAAAAAAGTTGAAGGAGCTTATACACGATATCAAGATTCAATGGTTCGTCATTATTTAAAACATCTTCAAGATCAAGTCAAAGATGATGAAACAGGAAAATTACATCTAGCTCATTTATGCTGGAACGCATTGGCAATAACAGAATTGTACTTAATGGAACACCCTGAATTAATGGAGGAATTAAATAAATAATATGCTAAAAGGTAAAGAAGTTTTTAAAGTAGTTAAAACTATTGAACAAATAATAGATACTAAAGCAAATATAATATCTAAAGAACAAAAAGTTGATAGAGATGATGCGAGAAGCATTATTTATTTAACAACAATAGATTTCTTTAGAAAATTCTATGATAATAAAAGAAGTAAACCTATTACATTCTTTTTAAATTTTTGTTTACCTAGAGCTAAAACAGAAATAATAAGACAAATGCATCCATTAAAATTATCTTATGATTCTATAGAAAAAGGAACATATAAAAAGTTTTCTTTTACATCTTTGGATTGTAGGGTTGGAGATGCAGATGATAATGATTTATATGATTTATATACTCCATACGAAGATAATACTATAGAACTATTTGATATAAAAACTTATGGTAATAAGCTATTAAATAAATCTAAATTAACAGCTAAAGAGAAAAAAGTTATCAAAATGTATTTTGGTTTATATAACGATAAACAATATACGTTAAAAGAAATTGGTAAAGCTTATAATATTTGCCATGAAACAGCTAGAAGAATTAAAGATACAGGAATTAAAAAGATTAAAACATATAATAGAATAGGAGATTACTAATATGTCAGATGAACTAGAAGTTAAAGAAGAAAAGATGGAAATAGCTAGAATCAATTTTGGCTTTGCGATAACTAGAGATGAAGCTAATGCAGTAATTAATAAACCTAAAGGAACTATTGCTAGAAAATTAAGAAAATATATGATATCTATTTTGAAAGCTGGATGTAAAAAGATGTTAGAAACTAACCCAGAAGAAAATGTAAATAATTGTGAAGTAGATATTGAAACTTAAACTTAATATATGTTATACTATAAATAGGAGGATAAATATAAATGACTATAGCTTTATTGGACTATGATGGATTTATATGCAAATCTTATTATGCTTGTATAGCTAGAGATGTTAATGATTTTGATGAAATGCTAGATGTGTTAAATGATTTAGAAACAGCAGCGATAAACAAGATAGATGATTTAACAGAAATCAAAAGAGTTATATCAGGTCATAGCTGGAAGAAAGATATTTATCCTACATATAAACTAGGTCGTAAAAGAGATGAAAATCTAGGAGCTTACAGAGAATATGTTAAGTTTAGATTAGAAGATAAACTAACTTGCGTACCTCAATTAGAAGCTGATGAAGTACTAGTAATGATGTATCACCACTTTGATGGTGAAGCTGTAGTATTTTCGGATGATAAAGATTTAAGATATTATTGTCCAGTATATTGTAAAATAAATATAACTGAAGAAGTATCTGTAGAAGATGAATATTTGTACGAACAAATTGAACAGCTCCTAGCTGGTGATTCAGAAGATGGAATTATAGGGATACCGAAGGTGGGAATGGTCACGGCTAGGAAGTTGCTCGATGTAAAAGGTAAACATAATATCGAAACTGTAATTCAAATTTATAAAGAAAAAGGTATTGGATTAGATGAATGTATTAAGAATTTGGTTTTAACAATACCAATGTATGAATTATATGTAGATAATTATAAGTATGATTTATCTGATTCAGGCACAATGAATAATATATTAGGTCAATGTAGATTTATTAGTAATAAAGTTAAGGAGATTTATGAACTTAAAGAAAGCTAAAAAGGTCAGCATAACATTAATAACATTATCGCTATGTAGTTCATTATTATATCTAGGCGATATAATTGCAGCGATAATATATTTTACAGGATTAATAACTGTAGGAATTGGAATATTTAAAATATTAGATATAATAGTTAAGAAGATAACAGGAGATAGTTAATTATGAAAATTAAAGAAGTTGACAAATGCGGTGGTAAAAAAGGTAAAGCAAAAGCAAAAGATGCTAAAACCTATGATGAAATGTTATTAGCTTATATCGAAAAGGAGTTTAATAGTGATAAGAAATAAAAAAATTAACGAAGTAGAATTAAGAGTAAAAGATAAAACTATATTCGCAGCAAGTGATATACACTTTCCGTTTCAAGATGATAAAGCTGTAGATAAATTTATTAATGATTGTAATATTTATTGTCCAGATATAATAGTTTTGAATGGTGACTTAATGGATTTCTATAAACTATCAAGATTTTCTAAAGATCCTAAAGGTAGAGATCCAGAAGAAGAAATTGATATGTGTAGAGAATTCTTAGGAAAACTAAGACAAGTATGTCCTACAGCAGAAATCTATTATACTATTGGTAATCACGAAACTAGATTAACTAAATACATTTTAGATAATGCTCCTTATATTGTAGGACTTGTAGAGAATGTATTTGATTTATTAAAAGTATCTGAATTTAATGTAGTCGGATGTTCTAGTCTATTGGTAAATGATACATTTATGTTTAAACACGGAACTAGATTAGGCAATAAATCTGGGCTATCAGCTATGAAAGAATTAGAAGCTCATTACTTATCAGGTGCTACTGGACATACTCATAGATTAGCTAAGTTTACTACTAGAAAATCAGGTAAAAGATTTGTATGGTTTGAAACTGGATGTCTTTGTACTTTAGATCCAGAATATATGGTTCAACCAGATTGGCAACAAGGTTACGCTTCGATTACTTTTGATAATAAAGGTAAATTAAAAGAATCACATATAGTAGAAATTGGAGATTAATTAATAATGAATCCAGATTTAGATTTAGTTAATAAGCAAATTAGAGATTTACAAAAAATGTTATCGTTAAAACTAGATGAAAAAACTAGACAAAGTTATTATGATACTTTAACATTTTTATTAGATACTAGAGCTTTATTAATAATGAAGGGTACAGATTGTTTACCGAAGGAGGAATTAAATTAATATGATTTATTTAATACACGAAACTATTTTAAATATTCATACAAGAACTGTTAGAGTTTGCAATAACGATACAGAATTAATATTAACTTTAAACGATCCAGAATTTAAGAAAACTGTTAAAGGTAAATTATCTGTAGAGAAAGTGGTGATCTAATGGATATCGAAATCACAGAAGAAATGATGGAAGCTGTAGCATTAGCTTTACTCTATCGAGAAGATGCTGAATTAGCATTAAGAAAAGTTTGTACTAAAAAATTAGGCAATAAAGAATTTAGTCAATTATTTAAAGCTGTTAAAGAACATCCTGATTTTGCAAGAATAAAAGATGATGTGTTAAAGGTTGAAGAATTAGGATTAACAGATGATAATCTAAATACAATCATGTTACAATATAATAGAATGTTACAAAAGGCACAATTTGAAGGTAAGTTTGATGTAGCAGCTAGAATATTAAAAGAAATAAGAATGATTAAAGCTATTGATAATGAGCAAATGAAATTTGAAATAGTAATAAAGGTCGAAAAAGAAAAGGAATAATATGTATTTATACCCATTTAAAATATTTACAATCTCAAAAAATAAAAGGTTGTTAGATGTTAATAATCCTCAAAGAACTATAGGTATCTATGATGCTAAGCGGATGAATTACGAAGAAGCTTGTAAAGCGGCTTGGGATAATGATGCTTGTGTGTCTGTATTATTAGGAGATCTAACTTCTGATGTAAGACTTATGGTTCTAGATTTAGATGATTGTTTCATTGATGGAAAGATGGAAACTCAAACAAAAGAATTTTTAAAAGAGTTTTCAGAAGAAGAATATGAATTATCATCTAGTGGAGAAGGAATCCACGTTTATATTTTAACTAAATTAAAATTAGAAACTTTTATAGTTAAAGAATTAGAAGGTTGTAAATCTTTTGAGTGTTATACAAATAAAAGACATATTGTAGCTACTGAGTTTGATTTTAATAATATTAATTTAAAGGTTGGTATTCACGATAAATTTATTCAAGATTTATATAATAGAGTAAATGAGAAAAAGAATATCCAGAATCAAACAGTAGAAGATACTAAGATAATATTTGAAGGTAGTATAGTAAAAACTACTAGCGAAATGAATGGTAAGATATACCAAAGAACTCCAGTAACAGATATGTTTACATTAAGAGGATTAGGATTTAAAGATCCTATGATTATATCAGTAATAGATGAACATCCAGATTGTGTAGATCAATCAGCTCATGATGCTAAGTTAATTAGGAAACTAATGTATTATACTTTATCTTTTGAATCAGCTCACGAGATGGCAAAGAAAACTAATTATTATAAAGCTAAAGATGAACGTCATAAAAGAAAATTTGATGATCCTAAATATATAGAACGTACTAGAAAATTTATAATGTCAGGGAGGGCTTAATGTCTTTTAAAATAGATTGTAATACAGCTGAAAGTTTTAAGAAGTCTTTTGCTAATGGTAATTTAACTGTGCCAGTAAAAGATATGGTATTAGCTCATGTTTATAAATGTAAAAATTGTAGAGAAATCTATAGAAATTATTATATGAAAATAGGTAAAAAATTTCATATTTATCACGAGATGTTTAAGTTCTTAATGGATAATGAAAATACATCTTATGGTCGTAATAGTTATGTGAAAGAGATTATAGAATCTAATGACATACTAAAACAGAGATATATAGATTTTATTAGTAATAAATGGACTAAGTACGCAGAAGCTGGGGATGTGCCTAAGTTAGCTACGTTAGTTGCATTTAAAGAAGTTATGGATATGGATGTTAGTGTACCTAACGAAGATAGTAAAGAACGTGACGATATAGTAGATGCTTTATATAGATATGGACTTTATGAAGCTAAGAAGATAGCTAAAAAAGTTGATATGTTAGAAAGATGTTTAGTACTTGAACACAAAGGAGATAATGATGATTAGATGTTTAGACAATCATTATGATGTTATTTATTGTGATATAGATAATACCATAATTTACGGATTTATGAATGAATTAATGGATATTGCTTGGAAATATACACATAGTGATTTAATAGCTGATATATTAATGACATTACAAGCTAAGTTTAAATTATACAAAGTGAATCATAAATTAGTTCACATGTTAAAAACTTGCGAAAAGCCAGTAGTATTTTTAACAGCTAGAAAAGAACATCCAGCTACTAAGGAGATATTAGAAAGAGAAGTAACGAAATATCATTATAGTATTTCGCTAAGAACAGATCGTCCAGCTGAAGATAAGGTACAATATATTTTAAATAATCAATGGTGCAATACTGAAAAATTTTGCATATTTGATGATAATAAAAAAGTAAGGGATCTAGCTATGGAATATGATATAGATGCGTTTGATCCTACCCCCCTTTATGAAGAAATGGTGAAATAATAATGACAACTAATTTAGAACGTATCCGACAAATGACAGCTGATGAGTTGGCTGAATTACTACTTAGCCATTGTACAAACTTTTGTAATGGTAACAGATGTGGATTTGGTTGCTATATAGAAGTCAAACAATGGCTAGAGCAGGAAAGTGAGAAATAAATGACAATTAAAAAAACTACTTATACTTTACTACCTAAGCAAGGTGAATTTCTATTTGGATATAAACTTCCAGATGATCCTAAAAAGATATTAAATGATATATCTCTATATCAAGGAGGTATGGGTTCTGGTAAAACTTTTTGTGGATCTCTAAGAGGTATAACTTGCTTCGCTTTAAAGTTTGCTGGTTGTAGAGGATTAGTAGGAGCTAAATCTCAAGACTTATTAGATAATACCACTAAAAGAAAATATGAGGAACACCTAGAAAATATTGGATTAAAAGAGGGTGTTCATTGGTGGTACACAGATAGAAAACAAACAATGAATTTTATAAATGGATCTGTTATACGTTTTAAAACATTATCAGATTGGGAACAATTCATGTCAGAGGAATTTACTTGGATTGAATTCGAGGAAGCTTCCTTTTTGGATGAAATTGTATTTATTAAATTAATCACTCGTTTACGTCAACAAAAAAGAGATGAATGGGGTGATGAATATATAAGAGCTTTATTTATGCATACTAACCCTCAAGGTAAAAGAGGTTGGTTAAATAAACACTTTATTAACCCTAAGACTAGAAAAGAATCTTATAGATACATAACAGCATCAACTAGAGAAAATTATCACCTAGGGGATGAATATGTAGAGATGTTAGAAGAATTATACTCAGCAGATCAAATAAAAGAAATGGTTGAAGGTTTAGATGTAGATTACGATAATACAGTTGCCTTCCCTCAATTTGCTGAGTTTAACGTAAAAGAATTACAATATGATCCTAACGAATCTTTAATACTTACTTGTGACTTTAACTACAACCCAATGTGTTGGTATTTAGTACAGGAAGTAAATAAAGAATGGCACATATTAAGAGAATTAATTTATAACAACGTAACGACAAAAGAGATGTGTAAAATTATTCAACCTATAGTGTCAGAATATAACACTAGATCTATTACAATAATGGGCGATGCTCACGGAGGAGATAAAAAGACTAATGGCTCAGACTATGATGTAATGTTATCTCACTTTGCAGATGCTGGTTATTATATAGATTTAAGAGTAAGTAAATCTAACCCTCCTATAAAGGATAGGTTAGCTACTCTCAGAGGTTTATTATGTAATGCTAAAGGTATCAGAAGGGTTTATGTTGATCCTAGTTGTCATAGATTAATATATAACTTTGAGGAATGTAAAAATCATTTAGGTAATGGTGGATTAAAATTACCAACTGATTCAGAGATTCAGAATGATGATAATAAGAGATATCTTATTCACCCTATAGATGCTATAAGTTATCCAATGTATTACTTACAATCATTGAGAGCTGTAGCTGGTGATCAAGAAAAATTATAAATATGTAAAGAATTGTAAAACTTTAAATGTATTTTTGAAATAAATAATATTTTATGTTATAATATTATTAGGAGGACAGATATGTCAACAGATGAAAAAATAAAAACTAAACAAGAATGGTACGATTTAAACAAATACAAAGGCGAGATACAAGGCTTTGTTAAAAACAAAAAAGTATCTATGGATGTATTGTCAACTATGGAAAGAAATTACAATACCCTTTATCGTACAGTTTATTTCGGAACTGATGAATCTGATGTGGAAAGATTCCCATATGCAGCAGAACAGTTTAAAGTTTACAAATCAGCTTTAATTGAAGCTTGTTTACA
Source organism: Candidatus Absconditabacterales bacterium (assembly GCA_045643505.1). Taxonomy (GTDB): domain Bacteria; phylum Patescibacteriota; class Gracilibacteria; order Absconditabacterales; family Absconditicoccaceae; genus JALOAF01. The sequence goes on from JAZUKX010000012.1 coordinate 17,755, forward strand.
AGGTTACTCAGCATTAGTTGAAGTTACAGGAGATGATGCCTATAGTACGCTTAAAGCTCCTGAAGTTAAAAAGGTAATGACACAACAATTTAAGGGTATGTCATTATTAGAAAATTTATCTGGTGATACATTAGATGATTGGTGCTTTAAAGGTGAAGCGATATCATTTATTAAGTTAAAAGAAAAGAAAGAAGAATTTAGAAGAAAAGTTACATTAACAGATCAAGAAACAAATGAACCAGTAATGGAATTTAAGATGATCGAAGGTGTATCAACTAAAGATTTAGATATTGAAAGAATTGATCCGTTAGATTTCTATGTAGATGGATTTGATTATAAAAAAGATCCTATTGGATGTACTAAAATAATTAGAAGTTATATTGATAGTAAAACTTTATTATCTTCTGATTCTTATCCTCTATTATCTAAAGAAGATAAAATGAGCATAATAGAAAGTGCTGGAAGAAATGGACAAGGTGGAACTTATTATTTTAACTGGAGTTTTGGTACTGAAAGAAATGGAGCTTCTAAAACTGATAAAGATCAAATAGAGGTTTTAACATTCCATGGAGATTATATTACAACTGATGGAAAAGTTTTAAATAATATTTGTGCTGTATTAGTTGGTAATTGTATAGCTAATTTAAGATACAATGATGTATCTACTTGCAGAATTATTTACGCTCCATATAAATTAGATAGACGTACACATAGAGCTGTATCACCTATTATGGTGACTACTCCTATTAATAAATTAACCAACAGAGTGTGTGATATGTTTTTAAAGAATTTAGAAGATATATCTAACCCTTGGTTATTATATCAAAAGGGTACAATTCAATCAGCTCAGATGAGTAATATGAGGAAGAAAAAGGAAATCGAATATAATCCTTCAGCAAATATTCCTCAATTCTTCTCACCTCCTCCAGCAGCTATGCAAGGTTTACAATTAGTTCAAATGATTGTAGAGCAAGGCAAGAATGTACTTGGATTAAATAAATATATGGCTGGAGATGCTAGTGGATCTGTAAGAACAGCTCAAGAATCTAGTATATTGTATCAAAAAGCAAATGCTCGTATGAGAGTTGAAACTGATGTATTTAGTTATAACTTTATGTTAAATTTATTTAATTCATTCTATTCATTTAATAGAGAATTAGCATTAGCATATGAAACTCCTCTAGATCCGATATATGCAGATCCTCAATTAAAAATTAATATATCTACTAATGCTTCTAAAGCAGATAGAGAAGGTGAATTACAAAGATTAATGTCTATGTTGAATCTACCTATCGCACAGATGATCTTTAGTAATTTACAACCAGATCAAATAATATTAGCAACTAGGTATTTAATGGCTAAAGCAGATTTAATAGATGCTGATAATTTATTAGAATTAATAGATCAAAATGGTAATGCCACTACATATGTATCTCCTGAGCAAGAAGCTCAAATGATGGAGCAACAGGCAATACCAACCGAAATGATAAATAATGATGAAACCATTAATCAAGAAGGAGAAATGTAATGGCAGATGAAGAAAAACAAATCGAACAAGAAATCAAGGAAGAAGTTGTTGAAGAAACTCCAGCAACAGAACCAGAAGTCCATGAAGAAGTACCTGAAACTCAAGAGGTTACAGATCAACCTACTGAAGAAGTATCAGAAGAACCAATCGTGGAAGAATCTAAGGAAAAGGTGGAAGAACCATCTGATAATCCAGAGGATGTGTCAGAAACAGATACCGAAGTTCCTGAAGTAGATAAACCTGAAGAAGAATCTCCAGAAGTAGAAGAAGTATCTGAAGATGAAGTTCCTACCGAACCAGAAAAATCTGAAAGAGAAATAGAATTAGAAAATAAACTAGCTGAATATGAAGCTCAAAGAGCGGAAGCAGAATCTTTAGCGAGATTAGACGAAGTAGATAGAGCTATAGCTCAACATATTAAACAAACAGAAGATGCTGTAATTAAATCTATGGAAGATATGGCTAAAAAATATGGTATTCCAACAGATGTAACCATGGAGGAATTAGAAAAACAAGATCCTACTAAAGCAGCTATTGCTAAAGAAATTGCACAAAATGCCCAAAGAGTAATGATGCAAAAGCAACAAGAGATGGAACAGGCTCGTGAAGTTGAAGCAGCTAAGGTAGTATTTGCTAAGGCAGAGAAGTTATTTGATAAACATAATCTTACTCAAGAACAAGCTGAAGTAGCAGCAGATACCTTTATCGCAATTATAAAAGAAACTGGTGTTCAAGATCTAGGTCAAGATTTAATTGAGAAGGTTGAATTATCAGTAGCTAAAGCTTTAATGAAAGTTCCAGTAGTAATGGAAATTCATGATAAAATAGAAGAAGTAAGGGCTAAAGAAGAAGTTAAGGAAGAAGCGGACACTACTGTTTTAGAAACACCTACCGAAAAAATTGAAGAAGTGGTAGAAGAAAAAACTGAAAAAAAAGCTGATGTACCCCCTCCTGATTTATCAGAATTTATGGAAGGAGCAACTAGTACATCCTCAGTAGAAAATCCTGATGCTGTAACTTCTGAAAACGTATTACAAAAATTAGCTGCGTTACCATTCAAACAAAGAACTAAATTCTTAGCTGAAAATATGGATGCTTATAACGAAGCTATGAGAAGGGCTAGAAGATAATTATGAAGATTAAAAGATTCTTTAAAGCTGTAGGTCAAGCGTTTAGATCTGAGATACAAGAAATAAAAGAATTAAAACCTACGGAAGAAGATTTAGATCAAGCAGAAAAAATAACAGGACTAATGATAGCTACATTGGGGGCTTATGGGGTAGCTTTATTACCCCTAAAGCCTGTGATTAAAAAGGTGTTAGCTTATGGTATAAGAGATATCAAAGATGGAGTAAAAACTCCAAATAAACTTATCCTAGTAAGGATCAAGGAAGAATTAAAAAAATAGTCCGAATATTGCGGACATTGTTTATAGAGGGAAGTACCCTCGTAGAAGTAAAACTATTATGGCAGTAAAGCAAGTAATGCTGGTTATTGATAGTAGGTCGAAGCTTCTATTTTGCACACAAGTTTAAGAATAAAAAAGGAGAACAATTATGGCTGGAGAACCAAACCCAATCCAATCAGGAAATTTTGGAGCAAACGGAGATCAATCAATGGAAGTTGCATTAGCTACTAAAATGCAATTAATCCTAGATCAACCAATGACAGACGTATCAACTGGTTTAGTAAACAGAGATTTCGAAGGTGATTTCTTTAAAATCGGTGATACAGTAGCAATCATAAAACCAGACATTTCTTCATTAAATATCCAATTCGGATCAATTAATGGTGAAACTGGAACAGCTGGTAGAGGTGGACAAGCTGGTTATGATGGAGCTTCTGGATATGAATCTAAAGATGCTAGACTTAGACCAACTTCAGTATCTTTCCAAAAGAGAGTTATGACAATTGACAAATTCACTAAATATGCATTTGTTATATCAGACTTAACTGAAGTTGAAGGTAAATGGAATTATGAATCTGGTAACTTAGATGCAGTAGCTCAAGAAATCAGAAAAGGTCACAACCTTGAAACTTTAGTAACTGTATTAGATGCGGCAGCAGCTCCTCAAGCAGCTGATAGAGTTCCTCATATCGGTACTGGTACAGCAGCTCAACCAGAACAATTAGTTCTATCTGGTAGAAAATTAGGTGATGCTATATATGAAGATGTTATCGTTCCTATGTATGCTCAACTATATAATGCTGGTGCTATCACAGCTGATGGTCAAGTAACTTATGGTTCTAACTCTCAACAAGGAAAAGTTACTAATGCTTGTTTATATGTTCCTACTGTAGTATATACAGAATTATTAATTTCTCATTATCTACAAGATAGAGCAACTGTAGCAGCAGATGAAAAAGTAGCTTCTGGTAAAGTTAAAACTATTATGGGCTTAGACATCATGATAGAACCATCATTAGATGCTACAGCTGAAAGATCAGTTAAAGGTAATGCTAAAATTCAAGGTGTTGCTGATTTAGCTGATGATGCTTTATGTATCGTAGCTGGTACTAGAAACCTAGTAACTAGAGCTGGTAAAGTATTACCTCCAGATAAATTTAGATCTCATAAATACTTCGCTGATGAATATCACGGAATGGAAATTTATCACGAAGAAGTTATCGAACCTAAAGCTGGTGTAGTAGCTTTCATAAAACTATAATATTAGATATATAAATATTATAGATTGAATTTATGGGTAGTGTTGTGTTATAATATTATTAGAAGCTTCACTACCCTTTTTCTTTAAATACCGAAGGAATAATATGACTAAAAATATATATAAACTAAAATCTGAATATTACGAATTAGAAGTAACTAATAGAGTTTACGGAAAAGTTATTGTAATATTCGATATAGACGATTATGAAAAAGTATCTAAGTACAAATGGTATGCTAGATATGATAATCACGTTAAATCTTTTTATTTACAAGATAAAGATGGTTTAGTATTTCATAGGTTAATAATGAATACCCCATCAAATTTACAAGTAGATCATATTAATAGAAATACTCTAGATAATAGAAAGTGCAATTTAAGAAATTGTACCGTTAAAGAAAATATTCATAATAGAGGTGAAGTAAAATACACTAATAAATCTACTGGTATAGTTGGAATATCTAGAACTTATAATAGATTTAGGAATAGATATTATTTCTCGGTTAAATACCCAAATTGTAAACATAATATGTTTGCAACAATCGAGAAAGCTGTGAATTACTTGAATGAGTGTAAGGAAGGCTTACACAGGAAGGAGAATAAATAATGGCTTTCGTGGAAGATATGTACAATAAGTTAGCGTTGATAACTGGATTCCCAGTTTATACTAATGCTACGGATTGTCCAGACATTAACAGATTTTTATTAGAAATGTTATCAGAAGGTTTACAATCAACTGTAGATGATCTATATATTTCTAATAATGTTTTAGAAAGAAATGATACTATTATTACTAATCCTAATAATAATAGGTATGGTATAGATGGTATTATTAAATCTTTACAACTAATTGATGATAAAGGTAGAGTTCACAGACTACCTTATAATGAATTAGCAGAGAAGGATTGTGTAAAAGAATGTAAAGGATTACCTAGATCTTATGTAATTAAGAAGGGTTATCTTAAACTAATCCCAGCTCCAGATAAGGAATACACATTAAAAGTATGTGTATCTACTACTGATCTAGTTGCAGCTGATAATGATATCGGAAGATCAACTATAGAACATATAGACGATTCTGTATTAGCTGATAATAGATTCTGTAATTTAGTTATATTAAAAGCGGCTACTTTTGTATTCGGAAGATGTCAAAACCCTAACGCTCAAATATATGCTAACTTATATGAAGCTAGACTAGCTACTTATCTTGAACACGATCTTAAAACTTTAGAATCTTACAGAGGGTTCAATAGAGGTGGTGGTCACTTTAGAACTGATCAAGGTTTATTAGGTGATGGAGGATTTTATTAATGGTTACTCCTTATCAAAAACGTAAAGCTAAGATAGGTAAATATAACCCACAAAATATTATGTTTACAGATTTTAGTGAAGGTTTATATCTATTAGATACACCTAGAGATATTACAGAACAATTAGGATCATTAGCTTTAAAAGGTGGTCGTAATGTAATGGCGGAAAAAGGAGCATTAGTTCCTCAATACGGCTATTATCCATTAACTGAAACAAACGAATTACCAGTTGAAGAAAAAATAGTAGCTGTTACTAAAGATGATAAAAGTAGTTCATCATTTTTTATAGTAACTAACTATGGTAATGTTTATTTATATACAGCTTTTCAAGGCTTAAAGAAATATAAAACAACATTAGAAACTACCAACGATAATATTTTAACAGCAAGAACTAATAATAATATGATTATGTATTATAATGGTGCTGGATATCTATTTGGTGATTATTACGAAGAAGCTGAATCGGTTATTATAGATGCTGGATGCTTAACTAGAAATTTTGGTAGTTATGCAGAAGTTGATGTTCCTGTAGAATCTAAACAATATTATTGGAATGGTAAAAAAGTTAATTTATCATCTAGTGGTGTTTATACGATATCTAATATGACCAAAGGTAATGGTATAGTTTATAAACCTTACAATTATGCAGATATGAAAGATTTAAACATATCTTATATGAGAGGTTATATATCATTAAATAGAAATCAACAAGTTATCGACTTAGGAGATGGAAGTACTATTAGTTGTATAGCTACTAAACATACTGGAACAGCTACAGAAGAAACTAGTAAAACAGTATTGGAGTACGAATGTTATAGATATGATAAAGTAGCATTTGCCCCTCCTTCAGCTCCTGATTCAGGTTATGTATATTTTAAACCTAATCCAACTCAAGGTACTTCTAGTAGAGCTACATCTAGCTATAGTAAAACTACTGATTCTACTAATCTATCTAGTTTACCATCTGGATATACATTTAATATTAATAATGCTAATGGTGCTATTTCAATGTGGCAAAACAGTAATGCATTTAGTGTTTGTAAATTAACAAGAGATCCATCTGGTGATATTTACAAAACAGTAACTGAATCTAAAGAAGTTCAAGGTGAAGATTATTATACTTATAAAGTATCAATAAATTTACATATGAAAGATGGTAGTACTTGGAGTTATTCTAGTGCTGATAAGAACGCTGGTTTATACGAATGGGAAATAAGAAACTGGATAGATAACAATACTATGTTTTCTTTAAGATTACCTAATACTGGTACTAACGTAGTAAATCAAAGTTATGCATCTGATTTATCTTTATTAGATTCTGGCTTAGCTACTCCTAAAGGTATTAGAGTATCTGGCTCAAATAAAAATAATATATTAAACGAATCTTTAGAAGATAACGTAGTATTAACTTTAGTTCCTGATCCAGATAATACCGAAGATATAGCTACTACTGTTGATATTAGTGAAAAAACATTTTTACCAATAGATTTAGTATATACACCAGAAGAAGAATCACAAGAGCAAAAAGTATTAATCCCAACTTTATTAGAAGTGTGTGTGAATAGATTATGTATAGTAAATTATGATGGATTTATTTATTATACTGGAGTAGGTGTTACTAAGGCTAGTGGTGAATTAAAATTAAACGAATCTGAAGGTGCTGGATACTTTGGAGGATTCTTTAACGATAATTCTAAAACATTAGCGTTAGATGATTACATGACAGGAATATTGATATCTAAACAAAATGGTTTATACTACTTAACTATTGCAGATACATTCTCATCACAATCAGTAAGTGCTGAAAGTCAATCTGGTATTAATATTAAGAAGATTGCTGAAATAGGTCAACAATATGCTACAGATCATTTAGTAGTAAGAGAACAAGTATATGCTTATGATAGTAATTCTGATTCTATAGTATTGGCAGCTACTACTAATATGTTTGGATCTGTTGTATCTGGTAAAGTATTAATTGATGCCGAATTCTTAAATGCTCAAAACTTCGGTATAGCTAGTTCTAAAAGATGTTTAACATTCAATAAAGATGCTCAAGTATTTATATTATATTATGGTGATGATTTGAAACATGGAATAGTATTAAATAGTACTGGTAATTTATTCCCTAGGGAATTAGATCGACCAATGATAATATTTCAGGGATTTAATCAAGGTGTTATAGGTATTACAAAAAGTAATGTAATAGTTCAAGATTATCATAAGAATACTATTATTCCTGATATAGTTCCAGTAGCAGACTTTGAAGCTATAGGGCTAAAGGATAGTAGATGTATATGTTCGTCTATAGCAGAAGTATCAGAATTAAATGGTATTGAGTATGATTTCTTAACAACAAATACTTTAACATCATTCCAACATATTAAACCATATACAAACTTTGGTATTGATAAGTTAGAAATACCACCAATGATATATTCAGATGCTTTAAGAACTTATGATTCTTATGGGGTATTACCAGAAGAAGAAGATATACCTCCTATTGATTTAGCTAAAATAAAAGGTTTAAATAAATGGGCGGATAAAAAATCTAATTCAACTAGAATATATGCTCCCATGAGTGGTAGAGCTGGTATTAACATTTGTATGCAATTCCCAGCTAACGTAGCTTTCTGTTTGGCTGGTATTAGATTAAATGACTTTAGTCAAGGAGATTAAGTATGAAGTATAGATTATTAGATTATACAGATTGTGTGAGGTATAGAGATGATATATTACATTGTTACCAGACTAATCATTTTATATTTGATAGTCAAAATATACTTCATATTGATACTCCAGAATTAGCTCAAGAATTTATTTTAAAATATATTGAAGCTGAGGATTCCTGTGTTCAAGGTATTTTTGATGATAAAGAAGAATATCTATACGGCTTAGTTATTTATGATATGATTAGATGTACCGATAAACATACTTCTACACAAGTTCATATCGTTAATGATAAAGCTATATTTGGTAGAGTTATCAGACAATTATATAAAGAAATTATTGAATGTAGTCCATTTACTACAATATATGCAGAAATACCATCTATAGCTGTTCACGCAATAGCTTTAGCTAAACATATGGGATTTAAGAAAACTGGCTATATTCCTAATGTAATACCTTATGTTAATTCTAAAGGTGAAGAAAAAATGTATGATCTTATTATCCTTAGCTACACTAAGGAGGTGAAATAGATGGAAGAAGAAATAAAAATATTACCAACTCATCACACAAGTTTAATAGAAGCTTATAAAAGATTAATGGATTATTATTTTCCTAAAAAAGATCCAAAAGAAATATCACCTCTTGATGGATATTTTGGTGGAAGTAGTAATTCCATAGCTGGTGATATGATGGGAATTTATGATGGGTTTACTATGTTAAATGGTTATTGTTATCCAGACAACGGAAATATTAATAATTGTCCAATGACAGCTCCGATACCGAAAGAATATTTAATAAAACCTCAAGGAGGAAATAAATAGATGGTAAGATTTCAACGTAAGAAAATAACAGTTGATGAAGCTGGTAGAAAACACGGATTTAGATCTGGATTAGAAAAAAATTTTATAAAAGAATTAGAAGAATATGGTATTGATCCTTCTTATGAATCTAGAGAATTTATGTATATAGTACCAGAGAGTAAACATAAATATACTCCAGATTTTCCAGTTAGTCCACATATTGTAATCGAAACTAAAGGTCGATGGGTATTAGAGGACAGACAAAAAATGCTCTTAGTTATCGAACAATATCCTGAAATTGATTTTAGAATAGTATTTTATAATGCTAATCAAAAAATTAAAAAAGGAAGTAAAACGACTTATGGAATGTGGTGCGACAAACACCATATTAAATGGGCGGACAAATCCATACCTAGGGAATGGTTGGATGATATATACAATGACTTAGCGAATAGTCCAGAGGACGTACACAAGTCTGTCGATTAAGTTTTTGTTACATATATATTGAAAAGTTTTATCCTATATGTTATAATAATTATAGGATAATACATAGTTACGTACGCATAAAAGAAAAGGAGAAATAAAATATGTGTGCAAAACAAGCTAAAAAGACTCAAACTGATTATACTAAAGGTGGTAAGCGAATAAGCGATACAGCTATACCTTTGTATGAAAAAGGATTGAATCAATTAAGTGAATGGACATTAGATCCTACAAGACAAATAGATACTTATTTAGATAAGTACTATGGTAAGACAGCAGCTCAATCTGATGCTATAAGAGATTATGAAAGAGCTATGGGTAATGCAGCAAGTAATTTATATGCTACTACTCATGGTGGTTATAGTTCAGCTGGAGATATGTCAGCAGCTAACCAACAAAGAGCTTGGAATGATTATATGGCTAGATTAAGAGATCAAGGTGTGCAAAATGCCTATAATATGTACTCTGGTAATGTAGGTCAATTACAAAACTCTTTAAGTGCTTATAATAACGCTTATGGATTAGGTAAAGAATATTCTGATATAGAGCAGTACAATTATATTGCCGATCAGGCTAATTCAGCTCAAAATCAAATAGGTGGAGCTATGGGTGGCGTTGGTAAAGTATTTAGCGCTATTCCGTTACCTTGGACACAAGCGATAGGTGCTGGGTTACAAGCTGGTGGTAATTTGATGTCTATAGATACTGATTCTGCATTTAGATCTTTAGGTTCGGGTAATACAGCAGGACAATATGGTGGCGATAATAGTTGGACTGGATTTAGTGATTCTGTTGGAAAAGGTATTGGTAGTTGGATGAACTTAGGAATGCCTAAATCTTTTGCAGATTTAAAAGCAGCTATGGCTAATCAACAAGCTCAACAAAAGGCTGGAGGTTAATTAATGGTAAGAGATTATTCAAAAGCTGAAATTATTAAAATAATAATGGATGAAGCTAATGCACAAGGTGTTGATCCTGATATTATCTTAGCTATAGCAGAACACGAATCTGGAATGAGAAACAATGCTATATCACCTAAAAATAATAATGGTTCAAGAGATCATGGAGTAATGCAATTAAATGATAAATATCATAAGTTAAAAAACCCTTATGATCCACACGAAAATATTAGATATGGTATTAAACATTTTAAAGGATTATTAGCAGGAACTGGAGGAGATGTAGCAAGAGCATTAAGTAATTATAATGCAGGAGCTGGGGCTACTGGTAAAGCTAGACAACAAGGTAATAATTATGCAAGAAAAGTTATGGCTTTAATACCTAATTTTAATGAAGCAACTATAGGTTCTATAGCTAGATCTAATCCAAAACCTCAAGGCAATATTAATGATGTACAAAATAATACTACACAAGGAGTAGATATGTCAGTTAATCAACCAAACATAACAACAAATCCTTATGTTACAGCTCAAGATTTAGCAAATGCTTATAATCAAATTACACAATCTCAAGATATACAACAATTACAAAAACAAGCTACTGGTGCTGATTATCAAAATCAACAAGCTAGACAATTGTTAAATCAGTATTATTCAACTAATAGTATATCTTATCCTAATCTAATTCAAGCATTAGCTAGCTTAGGTGTATCAGCAGAGGAATTGAGAGCTATACCTCCAAAAGATATTAATGCAGATACTCAAACAAGGTTATCTATGTTAAATCAAGTTGGAGAATCGCCAGAACAAACTGTAGCTCGTAGACAAGATTATATAAATGCTTTACAACAAATGCAAACTAATCAAAACCAAGGTAGAAATATCTATGATATGTTAAATCAAGCATACGATCAATATAGACAAGATATTCAAATGCCTACTGGTTATTCTGTAGATCCTAGAGGATTAGCAGCTCAAGCATTAGGTAGTACAATGTTAGCTAACTTAGGTGCAGATCCTAGCAAGTATACTAGCTATACAGATTTAAGAAATGCAGCTTATCAAGCTCAAGTAGCTAATCAAATGGGTGTACCTTATGATATGTTCTTAAAGATGAGAGAAGAGCAATTAGCTTTAGATAAACAAAGAATAGCTGATTACTTAACAGCGCAAGGACAAATAGCTCCTAATGACAAGGCGGCTTATGATGCTATAGCTAAAATGAGTCAGCAAGATGTTGATATTATTAAAGAACGTATTTCTCAAGGTGGTGGAATACTTCAACAAGCTGAACAAAATCAAGGTGATATTGGTGAACAAGTTGTAAGCAATCAAGGTAGTATCACTACTACTGGAATGACACAAGCAGGTCAAACTCTAGGAGATCAATTAAAATTCTTATCTGATAGATTTAATAATGCTACTGATTTAGAAAAATCTAGGATAGCAGCAGAAGTAGGATTGTCTGTTAGTGAACTTGATAACTTAACTAAATTAAGAGTTGCTGATACTCAAGCCGATGTAGCTACTAAAGGTCAAAACTTAGAAAGACAAACAGCCGTTGATAAGATTAATGCAGAACGGGCTGTAAATCAAGCTAAGGCTGGATATTATGGAAGTGGTACTGTGCTTAATTTGAAAGCAGCTGATCCTATGTTAAGTACTACAGGTATTGCCAAGACATTAAATCCTAATGTTAGACAGCAAGTATTTAATCCAAAATTAATGCCTAATAAATTTGAAAGCTTAATAAATCCTAATGCTGCAAATTTACAAGGTCAAACTGGATTTGATAAACTAAAAGCTAGATTTGATAGACCAGAATAAGGAGTAAAGAATGGTTAGAGAATTTGGTTTTAATCCATACGAAATAAATTATAGAAAGGTGCAACCTATAGAGGTTGTGCCTTGGCAACCAGCTAATCAAACACAAACTGAAGGCACAGATCCTTATACACAAGAGTTATTAAATAGATTACAAACTCAACAACAAGCTCATGTAACTAGAGCTAAAACTCCAATGGAGCAAGGATCTTGGAATCCATTAGTTAATGCTTGGCATGATGTTCAATTAGTTGGTACTGGTTTACAACAAATGTGGAATCATCCTAAAGAAACTATTGTAGATCCTTTACGTAAAGAGTATAGTAAAATAGCTAATATACTAGCTCCTTCATTAGATGAACCTATAGAAGTTAATCCAGTTAAAGGCATTATAGATCAAACTAAGAGGAGTATAAAAGCTACAAAAGAATTAGGAAAAGATACATTTAATTTCTTAGCAACTAATTATGATGTAACTACAGATGATATTGTAGATGTGCTAAATGGTAGGCAATCAGCTAAAGATGTAGCTGCTAGAGCTGCTATGAATGCGTATCAACATCCAGTATTCACAGCATTAGATGTAGCAGGTTTAAAGGGTGCTGTTAAAGGTTTAAAAGGTGGAGCGAAAGCTACTGGTAAAACAGCTGAAAAAGAAATTATTAGTAACGCTAGAAAAGTAGAAGATGCTCTTAATACAGCCACAGCTGAAGTTAAATCTAAGACTTATAATGTATTAGAGAAATTTCACGATTTAAGAAAATCTCCAGAATCGTCTGTTATGAAATCAATAGAAGCGTTAGAAACTGGAGAAGTACTAACTGGCGAAACTAATAAGACAGCTGTTAAAACTTTATCTAAGTTAGTTGATTATTGGGATAATGCAGTCCCTGAATTTGCTAAGGTTAATAAACAAGATTTAGCATTAAATCAAAAGCTAGTTAGAGAAGGTACAGCTCATACTATCGCTGAAGCTGACAAACTACTCCAAAGCTATAAATCAGGTGGACAATTAAGTAAAGAAGCATTAGAATTATTATCTAAAGATGGTGATAAAGTTGCTGGTTCTTTATTAAAAGGTATGAATGACTTTGAAAAAGGTTATTTAAAATTAGTACCTCACGGTTTAGCTGAAGTAGTTAAAACAGCAGAAGGCGCTATAGATGTCGGTAGTATGGCTGATAGATTATTTGCTGGTAAATATTCTACTAGAGCTTGGGGTAATGCTAGTTATAGTGATATAGCTAAACAATTACTTAATCCTTACGAATGGGTTGATGCTCAAACTAGAGCTTGGATTGAAGAAGGTATTACTAGAGAAATAATGGAAAAAGGTACTTTAGGTGGTAGACCATTAGTAGAAGAAGGTGCTAAAAAAGTTAAGTACATAGAACCTGTTGATGGTGAATCTAAAGTTAGTTTAAAACACGCATTAGACACAGCTAGTGATACTCCTTTATCTGAAAAATCAATCGCTATAGATGCTGATTTAGTTAAAGAATTAAATAACCAAGTTAAGAACATGGTAAGTAATCCATTCAAGTCTGGAACTTTCTTATCAGATACTTATACAGTAACTAAACAAAACTGGTTAAATACTTTAGGATATTTAGCTGGTAACGCAACTACTGGTTTATATAATGCTTTAATGAATGCAGGATTAAGTCCAGTTGGATTTGCTCAAGATGTAGTAGATGCTATTAGGACTGGAGGTAAATTAGCTAAACAAGTAGGTACTTGGAGAGAATTAAGAATGCCTGAAGCTAGGGTTAAAAACCCAGTATTAAAAACCGTAGCTACAGCTAATAAACCAATATCTTACTTAGCTAACTTAGTTGATGCTCGTTTACAAAATATATTTAGCGAAATGTCTTTAAATAGAAATCTAAGAGAAGCTGGTGTTTCTTTAGCAAAAAGAGAAGAACATATAGCTAATATGGGTAAATTACAACTAGCAGAATTAGCTAGAGATAATAAAATGATGGCTCTAATTAACCCTACTAGAACTATCTTACCTCAACAATTACACGGTTTTGCATCTTTAGTAAACCCTTATTGGAGATGGATGGATACAGCTTTACAATCATCTAAATATATGTTTGATAAAAAACCTTTACTATCCAATGCTATATTAAATCACTTTGCTAGTACTATAGCATTTAATGAAGGTATGCAAGAAAACCTTAACTTAGGTGTGCAAAATAGTAAACCATTTGTATCTTATAGATATAATCCACATAGTAAACAAGTTGAAGAAGTATCAGCAGAATTTGCTCCTATTATGAATACATTAAGATTAGCTAACTCTTTTGGAGAAGCGGTAGCTGAAAGAAATCCTAAAAAATTAATGAATACTTTAGGATCAGCACAGATACCTTTATTCTCTGTAGTAGTTAATAGTGTTAATGGTGTTGATAAATATGGCAAACCTTTAGTACGTCCAGAGATGGATCGTCCTACTACAAATAATTTAAAAGCTATTGTAGGAACTGAAAGACGTGAATACAGAGCTGGAGAAGGATGGGTAGTAAAAGAAGGTGGTTATGCCGATGAAATACTTACTCAATCTATAAATGAATTATTCTCACTTCCAAGATTTGTTAATAGAACAGCAGCTCCTGCAGCAGCTGGTTTGTATAATCAATTAACAGGTAGTAATATTAGATATTATCAACCTTATGCTAATCAGTTATTTGGACAATTTAGTGAAGCTGGTATAATGCCATCAAATGCTAATCCAAGACGTTCAGCAGCTGGTGAAGAATTTATAGATTTATTAAAAGGTCAATATGCTAGAAGATATAATCCTATGGAAGATATAGTTAAACCTAATGTAAATCTTCAAAAACAAATATTGAAAAATATGAATAGAAGAAGTGGTATGAGTCAAATGATACTTAATCAATATGGAGGTGAACAATAATGCCAGATGAAACTGATTATAGAGATGGATTTAGAGAGGATGGTACTTTGTTGCCATTCTCCCTCCCTAGGGAGGATTGGTACGATGAGGAAGGTCGTATCTATAAGGATATTTTAATAGAAAATTTTAATTCTATTCAAAATAAACTATTACAGATATCTCAACTAAGTCCGTTTAATACTACTCCCCCTGATATATCAGAAGTTACTTATGAGGACGTTACATTAGATTCTCCAGAAGAGAAAATAGTTAATGTTAGTTCATTAGTAGATATTTTGAATCTAAAGGGATTACCATTAGAATATAGTTTTTCCGGTAACGTAATTAAAAAATTAGTTTACTATAGCGATAGTAAAGAATTAAAAACTTTAACTAATATAAGTACGGAAGCTAGTATGTCTAAACCTTATGTATATCTAAATTATGTTAATAACACAGTAATAGCTAGTTCTAGTGAAACTACACCAAGTAATTGTAGATTTATTGGATGTTATGCTAATAATACTATAAGAGGAATTAACAATTACGACTTTGCTAACTTAAATCTATTATATATTCTAAGTCAAATGAGTATAGAAACTAAAGATGTAGAAATGCAAAACTCTGAATGGTTTAGAGATCAATGGGTTGAAAAAGGTTGGAAGTTAAGTGGTGGTACTGTAGGTGCTACAGATTTAGATACTCAAAGTGGAAGTAATTTAGGTACTGTAACTTTCAATAGAATAGGAAGGAAAAAGTAATATGGCTTTTGATTTTTTCAATAACTCAAATTTAGCATTTGGTAGTAAACTAACAAAAGTATTTACGATACTAGATAGATTAGCAGAAGATGCTGAAGGTAATGTAGATCAGATAGCAGCTATTCAATCTGAATTTGAACAATTTTTACACAAGAACTATATCATACCAAAACCTACATCACCACAGTCTCCTTGTAGAACTGATGAATTATTCCTAGTATGTAGCGGTAAAAAGATATATATTAGATCATTGAAATATGATAATATTGTTAAAGAAGTTGAATTTTCAGCAGTATTATTTAATAAATCAACTAATAGATTTACTGTACTAGAAGGAAACTCTGATGTTAAAGAAGGTTTTATAAGATATAAAGAATCAATATCAAATACTAATCCTAAAGGTGATGTAGTATTCACTAAAAAGGAAGATGATAAAGATTTTACTACTATATGTGAATATAGAGTAGATGATGATGGTAAATTAAATTTAGTAGGAGATGTCTCTAAATTAGCTTTAATTCCTTACGATATAAGTCAGTATACAAATATATCAAAAGGTAAAACCTTAGCTACTAATAGCGCTAAATATACATCTGATGATTATCAAGCTGTATGTATTGTAGGTGTGCCTAATAAAATCATTGTTAATCTTAATGGTAAAAAAGTATTAGGTAATACTCAAGAGCTAAGATTTAATAAGAGACACACAATATTATATTTAAAACCAAAAGATGTTATTACAGGTACTTATTCTACTATTTTTAGAATTAATTATGGATCATAATAGGAGTTTATATAATGAGTAAATTATTTAAAGGACAAGTTAAAATATCTGATGTTCAAGAAGCATTTGATGAAATAGTAGATAGAGTTAATAATATTATTGATGAATATAATACTCAAGTTTACGTTAATAATATTGACTATACTTCAGGAAATGCTGCATTAGCGCCTACTGGATATACACTAAGCGTTGGTGGTCTTAAAAAAGTATTGAGTGCTATGAATGGATGTGTGTTAGGTGGTAAACCTTTTAAAGTTAGTGATACTAGAGTTAAAATGACTACTGGATTACTTATACTTAATGGATCTATCTATAGATTACCTGATAGTATTATTAATATTAATAGTAGTACTAAACATATCTATTTTAATCCAGATACTAATACTTACAGCACAGTTAGTGGATTTAAAATCTGTGATATAAATATAAACAGAGATAGTAGAATGATAGGAAATAACGAATCAATACAAATAGAACAATCTACTAAAAAATATAAAATATTATCTCAAACTAAAGATTATACTACAGGACATAAATTTGTTAATTGGGATGGTGGCTTCTATGAAGTATTAGATACTTCAAATAATCCAAAGTTTATAAGTGCTATCAATGCTCAAACTTCAGAAGGAAGTCAAGTTAGATTATTTAATACTGTAGTAGATGAATACTCTGAAAATAATAGAGATAGAGCTAAACAAGCATTCATACCAATGGTATATTTATTTATACCAAAAGGAGTATCTAGTCCTTATACTTACTATCAAAAAGGTAATCAAGTAAGCGTAAGTAAAACAAATCAAAAAGTTTTAAATGTTACAATTGATAAATAATATTTGTGCAATTTTTTGATATTATGTGTTATAATATTTTTAAGTAAATTAAAAGGAGATTTAAAATGCCGTTTATTGATTACATAGCAGTAAAAGGAAGAACAACGTCTAAGACTTGTCATATAGACGTAACTGGAGATAATGGTATAAGTTTTCAACCATTAAACCTAAATCCATATTCTATTAGATTTAGAATATTAGGTTCAGCTACAGCTGATGCGAAAGTTTTAGTTGAACATTTAATTACACAAAATAGTTTAGAGTCCGAAGATGGGGTCATTACCGACCCCTCTAATGGAGACTTTGTAATAACAGTTACTAAAGAAGATACCAATATTATTGGACTTGGTAATCACCCTATCGAAATAATGATACTTGATGCTGAAACTTTAGAAGAAGTATATGCATTAACAGAAGGTGGTACTAAAGGCGAGTTCAATAAAGTTCAAGTAGTACAAGTATAAAGGAGATATAATGAGCGACTTCAATTGGTTCTTAAACAAACAAGGTCTAAGAGGTCTCACTGGTGAAAAAGGTGAGCAAGGGTTCAGTCCTATTATCGATGTAATTGAAGATACTATAGAATCTTACAAATTACGAATAACTACAGAAGATAATGAAATAGAAACCCCTAATTTAAAAGGTTCTGTATCTATCCAAGATCAAGGTGGTACCTATGTGCGATATGATAGAGAAACAGGTGAGCTTACAGCTAATGAAGCTGATAGAGCTAGCAAAGAATCTTATGGTGTAGTTAGATTATCTAAGATAGAAGATTTAGATGTCGAAGAATTACAAGATACTGTAGCTATGTCTGTTGACGTTACTAAGAGTTTAGTTAGTGATTCAATTCACGCAGAAACAGTAGAAAGAATTAATGCTGATGCTTCAATCAGACAATCTATTTCTACATTGAGTAATAGTTTACAAAGTACTAATACACGAGTTACTAATATCACTAATGATTTAGCTACTGAAAAACAAGTAAGATTAGCAGCTGATACTCAACAACAAGCTCAAATTGATGCTGAACGTCAAGAAAGAGAAGTACAAGATGCTTCTTTACAAAATCAACTAAACACTAAATTAACAGCTGATAATATTAAACAAGGAGAAAATATTACTATTACTAGAGATGGTAATAATATAACTATCAATTCTTCTGGTGGTGGAGGAGCTGGAGATGTAACCGCAGCTGGTAATAATATCTTTACTGGTACTAATACTTTCACAAACACTATTAATATAGGTGATAGATTTAATCATATTCAATCCTATATAACATACGATAATAATACTGGATCAGTAATTTTCTCTGAAATTGGTCCTTTTGCTAATCTTTCTTTAGATACTGTAGGTAGTTTTTACGAAAGAAGATTTATCGGTGGTAGAGTTGGAGTTAGTCCAGTTTTAGCACAAGCTGACGTAGATAATCAAACCATCAAAGTAGTGGATGGTGTGCTTCATGCAGATTTTTCTGAAATTGGAGATGAAGTAAATACTTTAGCTGGTAGAATGAATACTGTAGAAAATGAATTAGGTGATTTAACTGAAAGAGTTGATGATCTATCTTTATTCAAATTTCCTAACGCTACAATTATCGGAACACCTACAATTAATAATGGACAAATATCTAACTTTAGTGCAGCAAATTATTTACAATTCCCATTTGAATTTGAAACTAAAGGTAGAACTTGGTTATTAAATGGTTCTTTCCATACTGGAAATGACGTTACTACACAACAAAATATTATTGACAGTTTAGCTTCTGTAGCTTTAGCTGTACGTAGTGGTCGTTTAGTAATGGCGTTATCTACTAATGGTACTTCATTTGACTTAGGTGAACATATATCTATGAGTGATATAGATCCTAATACAGATTATTATTTCAGAATATCATTTAGTGGTACTCAATACTTACTAAGTTTATCTACTGATAAAATTGATTTTATGCCAGAGGCGATAGTAACATCATCAAGTCCTATAGCTTCTAGACCAATGACAATTTCAAGTTCAGGACATCCTTATGGTAGTACAATTAATCTTAATGATTGGAATTTGACAGTTGCTAATACTTTAGTATGGCAAGGTATGGACGACGTAGGTATTGCTTCAAGAGTGGATGTAAATGCTACTAACTTTACCGAAACAGGTAAGGAAAATATCAGAGATATTGCTGGAGTAGGACAAATAGAAGAAGCATTAGATTTATTGAATGGTGCTGATACTACATTGTTATCAACTAAAGCTGATATATCTTTTAGTAATATTAACGATGATGCTAAACAAGTAATTAAAGATGCTGTTAGTCCTGATATCAATGAAAAAACTGATGGGCCTTGGATTGTAAATAATATAGATTTTATTACAGCTAATACTACATTAACAGCAAATACTACTACAACATTTGATGTTTCTGATGCTATACCTAACGACGGTCATCAATATACATTAATTATTAATGGCGTAGGACAAACAGGTTCTACTAGTGGAGATGCCGCTGAAATTATAGTTGGTACAGATTTAAGTGATGGTAACTGTAGACTGGCTAAAGCGCAAACTAGATCTGCATCATCTGTTTATTGGGGAGGTACTACAATACTCCCAGTAGGAGAAGGTAGAAGAGTAACGATTAAGCAAAACGGTAGTATGGATGCTGTTTGTAGATTCTTTAGAGTAATTGCTTATAGACGATGCGGTTTAAATAGTTAGGAGATATTATGTATTATATATTTTTAGAAAATGGAAAATTAAATGGCTGTGGAAAATGCAGACGTCTTGATTGCGAAAATATTGTAGTATCTGAATTTGTATATCTTAGATATATGGAATCACCTAACTACTATATATTCCAAGACGGTGAGATAGTTGTAAATCCTAATTTTGAAAAAGAAGAAGAAATTAAAGCTAGAATAGCTGAAAATGAAAGATTAAAAGAACAGTTAAATGAATTAGATTTAAAAGCTGTTAGACCTTTAAGGGCAATAATTTCAGGTGAAGCTACCGATGCTGATAGATCAAGATTAGTAGATTTAGAAAATGAAGCACAGTTAGTAAGAGCTAAGATTATTGAAAATGAAACTATAATTAGTGGAGGTGCAGATGAGTAATATTAATGATAAACTTATTCAATTAGCTGAAACTAAAAGTAACATTAGAGATGCTATTATATCTAAAGGGGTGGAGGTCGATACCTCCCTACCCTTTGGAGAATATGCTAATAAAATAAAAGAAATTTCTAAAGGTGGAGCAAGTAGTTCTGTTAGTGTTGAGCCTGTAAAAATGCTAAATGCAGAAAAGACAGATAAAGTTATTTTAGATAAAATTACTTATGAAATAACTGGATTAAATAGTAGTACTACCTCTGTCAATCAATATTTGAGAGCTACTTCTCAAAACGGTTTAGACATTACAGGAAGTTATGACTTTTTCTTTAAATACGATTCCAGTCAATCTTCAACAACTTATTATTATCTTTTTGATTTAATTAATGTATTGAGCGATGGTACTTTAGATAAAGGTATAACTGTTCATCACGCTGCATCAAGCGGTACAATTAGATTTATTTTTAATACTAATTATTCAAGCGTAGAAACTGTTACTATGAGTAATGCAAAATTAACTAAGGGTGATTATGCTAAGATAACAGTTGATACTTCATCTAATACTATAACCTTATCGAAATTAACAGAAGATGGAGTGTATGTTTCATTACAATCGTATACTCCTACAAAAACTACTTTACCAGAAAAATTAAATTTACTAAGTTTTGGTACACCAGCTGATGATGTTAAAGCTACAACATCTACTAAATTATGGGCTGACGATGTTAAAATCGAACAAAATGGCAGAGTGGTATATAGTTTATTAACTTATTAAAAAGGAGATGTACATTAAATGTTTACAAGAAATTTTATGAAATGCATGTGCACTAGATTGTTTGGAATAAATGGAGATTCAAATATTAAGGCAGTAAATACCATTGGTGATACGAGTTCACTACTTAATTCAACAGCATCTTCATGGAATTATTTTTCGGATAGGGCTACATCTTTATTAAATCCAGATATTAGTAGCAGTATAAACGATACAGAGGTTGCTTATAAATTTATTGTAAAATTTGGAACTGGAAAAACTAAACCTACAATAGATGATATTAATTTAGAAAATATAATTTCATCAGATGACTTACAAATAGTTCAGCACTTCGCAGACTCTACTCTTATGGATACAGATCAAATAATCAAGGTGGATAATATTGTGAGTAATCTGACTGACAGAGATATAGCTATAAATGAAATAGGAGTATATTCAACATTTTATATAAATATTACTTCTCATGTTACTAACCCTTGTTTATTATGGAGAGAAGTGTTAGATACTCCAATAGTTGCTAAAGCTAATAAAGATTGTAAAATAACCGTACGTTTAGATTTTTCTAAAATTAATGGATAAATTTTAAAATATTTTATTGAAAAATAATGAGAGATGTGTTATAATATTATTAGAGTAACACATCTTTTGTTTTTTAAGGAGGATTCGCCTATGATGATTAGTTTAACAGATTTACTTATGACAATTAATACTTTATTTATTGTCGGATTATGTATTCATTATTTTAAGAACAATTATAAAATAATGGATATGGAAACTTACAATCAGGTGTGCGATATTTGTGAGGAATACACAGCTATGGTTCAGGAATCTGAAGAGCAAGCTGGAGGAGAAGGTGGCTTCTTTAGAGAATATTTAGATGAAGAACCTGAAGAAGATGATGAAGATCTTGAAGAGGAAGAAGAGGACGTTAAACCTTTAAAAACTACTAAAAAACGAGGTCGAAAAGCTAAGACAGAAGATAAAAAGGTTGCTTCCGATAGGAAGGTAGGATTTTAATATGAAATACGTATGTCATATATGTAAAAGATGCGGTCATAGATGGGTTGATAAAGATCTTACTCAAGTAATTACATTTCCTCCTACTTGGAAATTATGCGAGAAATGTTGTAAAGAATTAGGCATTGATTTTAAAAAACAAAAACCTAAGGGTAAGATAAGAAAAAATTTTAAATCTATTGACGAAAATAATAAAAAGAAAAACGATTCTTAGATGCTATTGATGGGGTAATTTTAAGAGTTATACATTACCCCTTATAGTTTAATCCTAAGTTTTATAAAATCAATTTGAGATGCTATAAATATGCAAAATAAACAACTTTCATTATTTGATAATAATAATATAGATGAAGAAGAAATAAAATCTAAAATAAGACGTAGGAGACGTCAAATAATAGTACATTCTTGTATATATTATAGATTAGGAGATAATATTATATCTGATTATCAATATGATATGTGGGCAAAAGAACTAGGTAAATTACAACAGGAATATCCTGAATTAAGCAAACAAGTACCTGATTTTTATGAAGCATTTAAGGATTTTAATGTAGAATGCACATCTGGTTATCAATTGCCAATATATCTACCAGAAGTAATTAAGAAAGCAGAACAATTATTAGAATATCATTATAGGAGTAAAAAAGAATAATATGTATCTATACGCTATAAAAGAATTAAATACTGATTTATTTGTATCATATAGTGGTATTAATTATAGTCTAAAGCCGTTAGGCATTTTTACGAATTTTTACAAAACTCGTGAAGCGGCAGCAAGAGCTATCACTATGGATATAGATGGGATTATTCATAATCCAATAGCTAGCGATCTAGCTTGGGAAATTTTAGAAAATAAATATAAAAAAGATAGATGGTTTATACCTTTGTCAAAAGAAGAATTCAATGAAATAAAAGATAGGTTTGATTTAAAAGTAATTAAATTATATATCGGAGAGTTAGATGAGGGAGACATTCATGCTGAATCAGAAGAAGAAGATGACTAAAAAATATCTAAAAGAATTTGATAAGAATATAGAAGAATTATTTTGGAATCTTGGTACTATACAAATACGTACCTATGATGAGCTTGCAATGATGATGGATTTAGAAAATGATGATAGAATAAAGGAAGCATTACATACGCTTGAAAATGAGCGCAAGATAGCAATTATGGCTAAAGGTTTAGAGTTATGGATTGATTATATACCGTTCTAGGAAGTAGGTGAAACAATGAAAAGAAACAATATTATAAGAGTAAATGATAAATATTCTGTATTGGAAATTTATAGAAGAAATGGTGAATATTATCAAATATTATTAGATAATGATGATGTGGACAAAGTAAAAGATTATGCTTGGTTTGTACGTAATAATAGAGGTTATATAAATTGTTATAGAAACCCAGTTAAAGATATTGGAGAAAAAAGTACAATACCTATACAATATAATATATTACCCAAGTTAGAGGATTTAGTTATAGATCATATAAATGGACAAGCATTAGATAATAGAAAAGAAAATTTAAGATACTTATCTTGGTCGGATAATGCTAAATTGCAACATAAAAGAGGAAATAAGGTTTGCACGTTTTTTGATTTATGTAATAATATATGGTTATTTGAGGAGTTATAGTATGACTGAACATTTTAAAGCTGTATATGATTTTATGTATATGTCTAATGAGTTTGATAGTCCATTACAATTATTATTATATGCAATAATATATTCTTATAAAGGACATAAATGCTACGCTAGTGCGGAAACGCTCGCTAAGATGTGTAAAGTGAAACCAAAAGCTGTATATACTAATATAGAGAAATTAGAACAAAAAGGTCTAGTCGAAATTAAAAAGAGTGGACAATCAAAACATTCTAAAAGTTTATTTGTAGTATTGCGAATACCTACTGTAGATATAACTGAAAACGAAGATATATATGCAGATTATGAAGATATTGTTTTTTAAGGTTGGTCTTTAAGGGTAACCCAGTTGGTCTTAAAAGGTAACTCGGTTGGTCAAAAAGGGTAACAATTAAATAATATATTAAATAATTTATTATATAATTAGTTATTAACATAAATAATCATAGATTATTCATGTTGTCGTTAGTAAACTAACTCCTATCCCACTACTTACGTAGTGCCTTTTGCACGTTTTTATAAATAATAATAATATATAATAAGTAATCATAGATTACAAGTAGTACGTTAGTACGTACATAATATTCCAAGAATCATAGATTCTCGTTATCACAGATGTATTCCGCCCAGCCGCCAGCGCAGCTGCCGTACTGGAAGGATGTATTTTGCACGTTTGAGTGTTTTGTAGTACGTTAGTACCTAACTATGTATTTATTTAATGTATTTTATTTAAGAATCCAAAGGATGTGTACGCTATATATGTATATAGCTAATGTATTTAATGTTTATATTATATTATAATATTCATTCAAAACATTTGAGATTTGATATACCCCCATCGTGTATGAACCTATAAACCCAATTAAGGGCGGAAAAATTGTGGGAGGGCTTATCGACGCTATACCCCCTTATGTTTTTTATATATAATATTTTTTTTTTATTATGTATCTAGTTGATTTATTTTATAGTCAACTTGATGTGTGATATATTATATAATTATTTTTTTATAATATGTTTTTATATGTTTATTATAATTATATAACTAAGTACTATATATTATTATTATAATTGTATAATGTATCTATTGTAAATGATAATCTATATATTATTATTGTAATTATAAAATATATAGATGTAACGAATTGTAAATATATTATATCAATATACTTGACTTTTATTTTACATTGTGTTATAATAATAATATAAGGGATAAG
>JAZUKX010000013.1:0-8249 GCA_045643505.1 Candidatus Absconditabacterales bacterium
CGGCTTTTTTGTTTTGGTGATATGGAACTTGTTATGATTGAGTTAATGTTAACTGTTATTCAATTTATTTTGTCTTTTAGTGTGTTAAGTGTTTGTTCTGCTTCATTTAATTTTATTTCTAACGCTCAATTAGAATCAAAATTATCTCAATATTTTGCTTTTGCTTCGTCATATTTTTCTTTTACTGCATCGTATGATTCTTGTGTCGGATTTGTTAATCAATTCACTGCATTTGTTGCATCTTGGATTTCTTGTTCTTTTTGTTGATCTCATTTTTCAGCAATTTCTTGATGTTTGTTGTAGTTTTCTATATAATTTTTTGTGTTATCTAAAAAAATTTTTAAATCAGCTTGTGTTTTTTCTGCAAATTTTCAAGTTTGTGGAGCGTTTTGTTTATTCATTTTTTTTAGTTCTCAATCAACATTATTTCGTAAAAATTTTTGAAGTTTTTTTACGTTGTCTTGTGTTATGTTATTTAAAATACTTTTTATTGAAGTTAATTCTTCTTTTATTTTTAATATTTGTTCATTGTTGTAATTTTCTGGAATCATTGATAATAGTCAAGATTCTCAGAAATAGGTGTCATAATAATCTCGAGTTGTTTTATCATTTCATTCATTAATACCATTCAATTCTCATTTTGTGTTATGTGGGTTCGCAATTGGTTCAAGAAAAGCAATGAGATCATTTAATTCTGTATATGTTTCTTGTTTTGCTTCTTTTGCTGCTTTTGCTTCTTTTGCTTCTTCTAATAATATTGTAGCCGTTGATGAATCTAATTTATTAGCAAATTCTGTAGTCAATATTCACTCGAGTTGGACTTTTTGTTCAGTATCATCTTTCCCATTAGTTATTTCTGCTATTTCTTTGGCTGTTCTTCTGATGCTTTCATTATCATGCGTTTGTAGTGAATTAAGTGTTTGTTGTTGTGTTGGTTGCTCTCATGCCATTTTTGTAAAATTCATATTGTAAAAAAATTATAGATTTTCTATCATCTTATCTAGTTCATTTAGATCTTGTTGTTCTTTTGCTCTAGTTTCTTCTTCCATTTGTTTCATACGTTGTAGAGCATTTAGCGATTTTTGTAGTTTTTGTTTGTCCAATTCTGTCTTGGCTGTGTGGACTGCTCATTGGATAGCATCAATCAGAGTATCCAGTAGATTGTTGTCCAGATGTCATCCACTTACCAAAATCTTGAGTCATCTGGCTAGACTTCGTGTAGGTTCAAGTTGCTCTAAAATTTTGATTAAATATTCTTTTTGATTCATTATTTTTTGTTAAGATGTAATTTACTTTATAATTATACTCAAAAAATGTTTGTTTGTCAAATTTTTTGGTAGTTTTTTTGAAAAAAAAGACTCTTTGTGGAGTCTTTTTGATTTATTGAATTATTTTGTGTTTTAAGAGAAATATTTTGCATTTAGTGTGTTGTAAATCTTTTTCCATTGAGCATGTGGTGTATAAGACATAGTCCCTTTTGTCACATTAATACTATCTTGTCCATTTGAAAGTATGTAAGATACTTCTCAATTTGTATTTGTTAATTTAATTTCTCCATTGTTTAGTATCAATGTATTTCATTCTTTTGCGATATTTGATACATGTAAATTTATTTTTTTTCAAACATATATACCATCTCCACTATAATGTTCAAAACTGAATATTTCTGTGTTAGGAAAATATTCGTTGATTTTTTTTCATGTTTCTTTTTGTTCTGACGTTGATTCTTTTGTGCTTGTTTATTTTGTATCAAAATGATTATTATGTTGACCACTACCATCTGCTACAATTGGTTCACTTATATATTTGTATTCAAAATTAGATCTGTTATTATTTATATAATCATATAATGGTTTCATTAATCAATCTTGATATGGTGTTGGGCTATTTTGAGCATATGTATCTAATAAATGCTTTTCTTCGTAAAAGCAAATTGCTCATGATGGATGAAGTACATATTTGTTATTTATACATATGTTTTTATCAATATATTTAATGCTTATATTACTGATTGTCTCATTTTTTTCATGGAATATTACCATACGGTTGTCTTTGTCGTATTCTGGTACTTCTATTTTTGCTAATGTTAATTGCTTTCATGAAAGTTCTATTCATTTTTGTAATTTTCTATTTCATCATTCTATTGCCCATTCACCACTTCATAACTCTTGTTTTGATTGATTCTCAAAGTTTCATGTTAATTTTTGTTTGTTTTTTCAAAACTCTTTTCGTTCATTTTTGTCCCATATCTCTCCTGGTTGCATCATTTGTTCTTGTAATGCATTTTCTATAAATGTTTCTAATTTGTACAAACTAGCTCCTCATAATTTTCAATCAGCAGGTGTTATTCATAGCTCTTGTTGAAATTCTGTATATTGGCCATTTTCTATCATTGTAGATAATTTAATGATTTTTGTGTTTTCAGAATTTTGTAATAATTCTTTTATATCATTTAGTTTACTGCTTTGAGAATTTTCAGTCCATTCTTTTGCCCCAGATGGTGTCTCTGTGCTTGTTATTTTTGCTTTTTCTACTGATTCTTTATTCTGAAATGGTTTCATTTGAGCATCAATTTCTACTTCTTTCTTTATATCTATTTTTAAGCAAGCAAAACTTTCATTTCATAGTTTACCATCTTCTGTAGCTCATATTCTGTTTTGAAATTTTTTATATTCTCTTTTTTCTATTAAGTTAGATAATTCTTGTTCTTTTTCATTTTTTGGATTGTTTAATAGATTTTGTATATCTTTTAATTTACTGCTTGGAGATTTTTCAGTCCATTCTTTGGCTGTGTTTGATGTCTCAAGTAAATCTGTGTTTGTTTTTAATGTCTCTACCATTTTTAGAAAATAATAAATTAAAATTATATCTAATTATAATCGAAAATATTAAAAAATGCAAATTTTTGAGGACTTTTTATCATATTTGAATATTTTTTAGACAAGTATTTGCATTATTTACATAATTTGTAGCATATTTTCATCCGATTACTTTCCTTGCAGCTAAAAAATCTGTTTTTTCGTCATTGATATAATCATCTAATTTTTTTAATGTGAAGGATCAATTTATAGTACCATATACAAGTATAAATGCGGCAAGTTCATTTGATTCTGTTATCGTGTCTGGATGTTTGATTAAATTTAATTCGTCATTTGAAATTATTTCTCAATTGTTTTTGTGAAATTTAAGACCTGATTCTTGGGAAATAGTTCAGAATTTTTTGTAATTTTGTGCTCATGTTAGTTGTACAAATCATCTTCCACGATACTGTTCTTCTGTCCCCTTTTGTGGTTTGTTTTGAAATCCACATTCTCATTTTACTGTTCATAATATGTATGCTAATTGATTTTTGAAAGTGTTTATGTCTTTGTTTTTTGATTTTCATGATTCAATCATTTGTATGAAATAACTTTTTGCAGTATTGCATATTAAATTAAAATTTGCAATTCCAGTTAAATCAGTAAGTCGATCTGGAGAATTAATTGTTATCGAATTTATATTATCTATTAATTCTTGTTGTGGAGTATATTCTGGTGTATTGTTTAATATATCATTTCTCCATTTTTGGATGATATTTTGTGTTATTTGTGATTCGAATTCTTGATAGGAAATAAATTGTCATTTGTCTTTTATTTGTTCATATATTGTTTGTTTACTTATGAGTTTGAATATGTCAGTTAGTTCTTGTTTATCAATATATAGCTTTCATCATTTCTTTTTTAAATTTTCCTTGTTTGGTATATGTTCATAGAAATTAAAAGAATTGATGATTTGATTATTGTTTTTGATCCTTTCTTGATTTTTTTGGTTAAATATATCTATAAATTGTTCACATGTGAAATATTGTCAATTTGGAATGTGTGAATTTACATAATCTGTATCTGTGATGTTTTCTCCATTTCGATTTGGTCATGCTGTTTCTTTTCATAAATTTACAATATTTGTTCAAATAGTCCTATTTGCTTCTTTTTCTCACATTTCTTCAGGGGTAGGAATCTCAATTCCTTTAAATATTCAAGAAACAGTTGGAAAAAATATTTTTTTTGCCTCTTTGTCACTTATGTCTAATTTTTCATTATTTTTTGATTCTATTCCCATTTTTATTTGTTTGAATTAAATGTCTATCGATTTGTGTATATGTCTACATGATTATCTTCAGATTCTAATCTGTCATATACTTTCCCTGGTCATAATGAAGTTTTTATTACAGTTCATTTTTTTATGATTTTTCAATTTATAGAATTACATGCTATTGCTATATAGCCATATTTGTCTCTGATTGTACCGTCTTGTGCTGTATGTCTTCATGGAATTTTTAAATCTTTTCATGGCAATTCTTTTTGTGAGTAAAATGTCTCTGTATGTCAATTAAATTCAATTCTTCCTTTCTCTTTTGTTAGTGTGTTTGTTTCATTTGTTTTGTATTTTTTGTCGTATTTTAATTTTGAACTTTTTTTGATAGCATTGTATCGTGAATCTCTAGTTTCTTTTGGTAATGCTTGTATATATTCATTTGCGAGTAGTAATGTTTTGTCTTTATCTTTTAAACTTTTTTCAAGATTTAGCTTTTTTATGAAATTTTCTTTTGTAATTTTTGTTCATTTGTAGTATATGTAATCTCATTTTTCTACTAAATCTAGTTGCTTTGTATATTTTAATATGTAATTGAGTATCGTTGTTTTGTATGTTTCAGATTGTTCTCTAATTTTTCATATAGACTGTTTGCTTTTTGTTTCAATACATTTTGTATTATCCTTACATGAATTTGGAATTAATAATAATGGGAAAATACTGTATTGTACAGCTTTTTTTATTGGAGAAACTTTTTTTAGAGTTTCTTTTCATGCAGGTATCTTATTTATTCTGTTTTTATACATTTTTTTACAACATTTTGTAAAAGATATATAATAATTATATTCAAAAAATATTATTTTGTCAAATTTTAGAGTACTTTTTATAGTGTTTAATGCTTTGAAATTTTAACAAAAAAAATCTCTTGAATTTATATTTTTTATTTTTATAAAATAGCACGTAGATAATTTTTGTGCTATGTTTTATATTTTTATTAATATAATTATGTTAAAACCTATTGAAGATCATGTTTTGATTGAACCAATTGAACAAGAAAGTACTACAAAATCTGGAATTATATTGCCAGATAGTAAAGAAAAACCAAATAAGTGAAAAGTATTGGCTGTATGAGCTGGACAAATTTTGTCAGATTGAAAAAGATCTGAAATGGATGTGGCTGAATGAGATATCGTATATTTTTCTACTTATTCTCCAGATGAAATTGAATTTGAATGAAAGAAATTATTGATTATCAAACATAATTCAATTTTAGCAAAAGAATAATTATCCTCAATCTCATTTCTTTCCCGATATGTCGGGATTCTTTTCAGTCAAGAAAAGAATGGGCAGTTCCCCTCTTTTTCAAAGAGGGGTTAGGGGTGATTAAAAAATTTTTATCTTATAAATTTTTGAAAACATGTCAAAAACAATACATTATAGTGATGATGCACGTAAATTGATGTTCCAAGGTATGGAAATGGTTGCTGATGCTGTAAAAGTTACAATGTGACCAAAATGAAGAAATGTAATTTTAGAAAAATCTTATTGAGCTCCTATAGTGACAAATGATGGAGTTACAGTGGCTAAAGAAATAGATTTGGAAGATAAAATGAATAATGTTTGAGCTAGTATGATCAAAGAAGCTGCTGAAAAAACAAATAAAGAAGCTGGAGATGGTACAACTACTACAGTAGTTTTGGCTCATGCAATGTCAAAAGAATGACTTAGATTTATCAGATCTGGAGTAAATCCTTTTGCTTTGGGTAGAGGATTACACAAGACTGTAGATAAAGTAATTTCAGATTTACAAGCACAAGCAAAACCAATCAAAAATAAAGAAGAAATTAAACAAGTTGCTACTATTTCAGCTCAAGATGAGGAAGTTTGAGCTTTGATAGCTGATGTAATGGAAGAAATTTGAAATGATGGAACAATTACAGTAGAAGAGTGAAATTCAATCTGACTTACAAAAGAAGTAAAAACATGAATGCAATTTGATCAATGATACACTTCTCCATATTTTGTGACAGATACTCAGAGGATGGAAGCTGTAATAGAAAAACCATATATTTTGGTTACAGATCAAAAAGTGTCTTCTATGAAAGATATTATCCAAGTTTTGGAATCAGTAGCCGCTACATGAAAAAAAGATATCGTGATTATAGCAGAAGATGTAGAATGAGAAGCTTTGGCTTCATTAGTTTTGAATAAAATGAGATGAATGTTGAATATTGTAACTATCAAAGCTCCATGATTTTGAGATAGAAAAAAAGAAATGTTGCAAGATATAGCAGCAGTGACATGAGCAATGTTGATTACTCCAGAATTGTGATATAAATTGGATGAGGCAAGTATTGAAATGCTTTGAAGAGCAGAAAAAGTAATCTGTACAAAAGATACTACAGTAATCGTAGATGGAAAATGAGATGTAGCAAAAATAGAAGAAAGAGCAGACTTAATTAGATCTCAAATTGAAAGTACGAAATCAGATTATGATAGAGAAAAATTGGCTGAAAGATTGGCTAAATTAGTATGATGAGTGGCTGTAATCAAAGTTTGAGCTGCTACAGAGATGGAAATGAAAAATAAGAAATACAAGATAGAAGATGCTCTAAATGCTACTAGAGCTGCTATTGAAGAATGAATTGTTGCTTGATGAGGAACTGCTCTTTTGAAAATCTCAAAATCATTAGAAGATTTTGTATTAGAAGATGAAGATGAAAATATTGCAGTAGATATAGTAAAAGATGCTATCCAATATCCTGTAATTCAAATCTCAAATAATGCAGGATTTAAATGAGATCGAGTAGTTGAACAAGTAAAAGCAGATAAGGATTTGAATGATGGATTTGATGCTAGTACGTGAGAATTTAAAGATTTGGTAAAGGCTGGAATCATTGATCCTGCAAAAGTTATTAGAGTTGCATTGGAAAATGCTGTAAGTACAGCTGCAATGTTTTTGACTACAGATGCTGTAATTGTTGATAATCCAAAACCAGAATGTCATTGTAATTGTGGTCAAGCATGAGCAGGAGATATGTGATGAATGTGAATGTACTAAAATAATTAATAATTAACAATTAATAATTAATAATTAAGAGTTAGTTGTGTAAAGTTAAAATAAAAAAAATTAGTAGGAAAGAAATTGTTCTACTAATTTTTTTTATAATTTAAGGTTTTATGCAATTGTGTTTCCAGTATTTGTTGTTTGTGAATTTTCAGTTGGAGTGGGTTGTGTAGTTTGTTGTGTGCTTTCAGTTGGAGTAGGTTGTGTAGGTTGTTGTGTGTTTTCAGTTGGAGTAGGTTTTTCTACTTTTTGTATTGCTTGGTCTAAGCTAATTCAAGTTTTTTCTTCAATTTTATTTTCAATTTTGTCTAAAACTCAAGTTACACTTGATACCACTTTTGTCTGTCATACTTTATCAATAAATCATGAAACTCATGCCATTACACTATCAAAGTCTATTTTTTTTGTTTCAGAAGTCTCGGTTGCATTGCTTTCGTTTCCAGATGTCTGTGGTGCTTGTATTATTTGTTTTCAAGTTTCTGGATCTGGTTGTCATGTTAATTTTGCGATAAATTTTACGATTTGTTTTGTGATATCATGAGGTTCATCTCATTTATTCTCTGTAGTTTTATTATTGTCTTGTGCAATTGTATTGTTTTCTGTATTTGTTTTTTGCTGATTATTATTTCCTAGAGAAGATAAAAAATCCACAAATCTATCAAACAATCATTTTTGTGTTGCTTGTGTCTGATTTGTTGCTTGATTATTGTTTGATGCTGTTGTGTTTGAGCTTTCTGGATTAGATTGACTTTCAGTAGCTTTTGCATTTTCAGCAGCAATGTCTTGATCTATTAAGTTAAATGGGTCTTTACCATTTGTGTCAACTTGTTCTGTCATTTTTTGTTTTTATAAATAAAATTATTATACTAATATAATAATTAAAAAATAAAAAAAAGCAAAAAAATAAATTATTTTTTGTATAAAGACTTGCTTTTTTTTGAAAAAGATATGTGATTGTTGTTTTTTTTGTTTTGTCATTTTGAACGAACGTGAGAAATCCACATTCAGCGTACATATCATCCTAAGTATGTCTGCTGTCATCCTGAGTGAAATGGAATGAAACGAAGGATATAAATTCACAACACATTATATTCTTCGTCACTTCGTTCCT
>JAZUKX010000014.1:0-7640 GCA_045643505.1 Candidatus Absconditabacterales bacterium
AATAAAAATAAAAAAGATTACATATCAAAAGTAAAATATAAAGATTTAGATGTAGAAATAAAAGATAAATTCTGGGAGTCTGATAAATCTGAAGGTATAGAAATTACACGTATGGTAATATCAGATGTAGACTGATTTGGAAAATGAGATATTGCATGAAAACAAGAAATTCAATATGATGCAGTATATTATTGAGGAGAAAATAATGAAAATGTTGGATTCGAGTGATCTGACAAAAAAGCAATAAGAAAATTGATTAGAGGATTGGATGAGGCACTAAGTATTGTATGACAAGATACAGTGAAAGGAAATGGTGAAAGATTGATATTAAATAAATTAAAAAATTGATTGTTGGCTTTATGTCGTGCAAAACAAGAAGTATCAGATGTGTTTAATTTTGTTGCAGAGACATATGCAAATTGATTTAAATGAAGTAAAAAAGATTGGAAGGAATTAATAAAGTGAAAATATTCTAATTTAAATAATGAACAAGCAAAATATATTGCAAATATATGAGACTGTTTTGCTGCTTACAAAGAAGATCAAGATGGAAATAAATTATGATCATATTTTAAGAGAGTTATGTGATTACTTGAAAATTATTTTGTAAGATGAGTATGAGAATGAGATGATAAAATAAGTTCAGTATCACAAATGTATAACAAAGAGAGAATTGGTGTAGTAAAATGATTAATAGATCCAGACAAACAAAGAAAAGCAATCAGAAGTCTATTTAGAGAATGAAATGAAGTTTGAAATGTATCTTATAGCTCAAGTGATGCTTTGAATGATCTAAAAAAATGGATAAAGAATCTTGATTTTGAAAATTTCTTTGAAAAAACTGGAGTTGCAGCAGAAAAATGAAATACGATACCAGAATGATTAAATAAAAAAGAAGAAAAATTATATGAAAAATATAAAAAATATGCAGATAGTCAGAGAGATGATAATTTAGACGATAATGGTCACCCAATAGTTGTAGAATGAGACGACTATTACAATGCTGTATTTGATTTTTTGGTATGAATTTGAGAATCAAGATCAGATATAGTGTCGGCAGTAAATAGTTTAAAATTGTATGATTGAGAGATTGATTCTGAACTTGTAAAAGAGTCTTGATTCAGAAATGAGGCAGAAATGAAATTGGTTTGTATGTTGTCAGATCTAAATTCAGATTGAAGAGCTGATTTTTCAGATCATGGAATTAAAATGTGATTGGAAATAAAAGATATATATAAAGATGCATTAGTAGACAAAAAATATTGAGTAATAAAAAATGAACCATTGTATAATTTGGTTGAATTTGCAAAAAAATATGCCGAGACAAACAACGATATTGCGATAATGAATAAAATGAAAAATATAAATAAATATGAGAGTAAATCATTACTTTGAGTTTTTCAATCTAATCCTGAGATATTAAAATATTTACAAAAAATATTGTCTGATAGCCCAGCAAATTTTGTTGAAGATATTTTTAAATATTGAGTACCTGATAAAAAAGAAGAAAATACAGATAATGAAGTATTAACTGAACAAGAGATAATAGAAGAAACTGCAGCAAAAGTGGCAATAGAGCAAATTCTAAATAACGAAAAATTTAATGAAACATTCGAAAGAGAGTATAAAAACCTAGTAGGACAATGAGCTGAAGATACAAAAGAAGCTAGAGCAAGATTAAAACCATTTGTAGCTGCATGAGTTTTTCAAAAAATTACAGAACAAACAAGTAATACATTTGATGTTGATTGAAAAAAGCGTGAGCTTACTTCAACAGAAACAACAACTGACAAAAAACTATTATGAAGTTTAGCTATTGGGTGAGTGTTGGAGACAGAAAAAGCATGAGATTTTTCACTTGCGCTGTGAACAGTTGTAAGTAAAGACTGACATGAATCTGTTTGAGTTAGTATGTGACGATGAGATAGTCGAAAAGTCAGTGAAAAGACAACTGTATGAGCGTGAGTAAATGCATGAGTTTGATATGATTTTGATAATGGTTTTTATTTATGAGCATCAGCTTTAGTCTGAGCAAGTACAAAAGTGAATAGTAAAAATTTGACATGATTAAAACCAGTATCAGCTAAATATGTTAATTATGGAGCTTCAGCATGAGTATGATATAACCTAAAAGATTGAACAGTTTGAGTTTCAGTGTGAGCGCATCTATGATTTTCTCAAGATAAAATGGAATGAATTAATTCATGATATGATAATATAAAAAAGCAATTATCATGAGAAAAATGATTATTATCACAAGTTTTGTCTAATATTAATTTTGCAGAGCCAGAAGATGAAATAACATCAAAAATAAGAAGCTCATTACAATCAAAATTCTATCCAAATGCTGATAAATGAAAAGGTATGCCAAAAAAAGATGCTGATAATTTAGATAAGGCTACAAGTAATATCTATAGAGCATTATCTTATTATATGACATCTTTCAATGTACAAGATATAGAAAATCCAAAGCAAAAAAAACAAGTAATTAACGGAATCGCAAATAATATTGCAGAACTTTATGCTACACAATGGAGAAATGAAGCTGTAAATGATATAAAGGGAAAACTCTATCTAGAAAGTCTTTCAGTATGAATTATATGGGTGATTTGATCTGTATGTCCGATAGTAACAGGATGAATGACTTTGGCACGATATAAATGAATATACTCACATGAGACAGCGGCTAGCCAAGAGGCTTATAGTAGAGAATTACTTACATGAGCAAATGCTAAATTCCAATGAGATGAACTTAATTTTTATAATGATGATGAGTCATTCAATGAAAATTGAGTAGCTTATATTAATGAAAAACTTCAAATAGCAAATTGAAATGTAAAAGTACCAGAAATAAAATTAAATTCAACGATGGATGTACCAACTCCTATCGATGGTAGCCCTGCTGAAGTTGAAAAATGATCATATCTTACATTGCCAAAAGATTTATACAAATATGTGAATATAAATATTAATTCAAAATTAAAAAATTATATATCTACAGATAAAGACTGAAATATAAATGTGCCATCAAACACAAAAGTTACATTATTGACAAGCCATGAGACAAATACAGCAAAATTTAATTTGATTATATGAGATACAAAGGCATCAGCAGATGATATTTTGATTAGACCAGATAGTAAAATGTC
Organism: Candidatus Absconditabacterales bacterium; assembly: GCA_045643505.1. Taxonomy (GTDB): domain Bacteria; phylum Patescibacteriota; class Gracilibacteria; order Absconditabacterales; family Absconditicoccaceae; genus JALOAF01. The sequence continues at coordinate 3,150 of JAZUKX010000014.1, forward strand.
AGGAAATGCTGAAGCTTATGAATGAGATGTATCAGAATATGAATTAAATCCAGATATGGTAAATACTTTATTATTGACAGAATTTAAAGATAGTCCAGATTTCCCTATCGAAAAATGTATTGGTTCTAGTAAAGTTGGTAATGAAGTATATGCAAAATTTCAGATAAAAAATTGAATGAAGATAAAAGATATGTGATGATTAAATTCAAAATCTACAATAATTGGTAATCAAATTTTTGTACCAGATACAGGAACTATGACAATATACAAGTCAAATCAAAGTGCTGAATATCAATTGTATTATCAATCAAATCCTGATAATAACTTGAATATAAATTATGAAAAAGAATGAGAAGTGCATGTATCTACAAATACAAATTCTACAGAAAAGAAATCTACAGTTGATTTTGATACAAATGAAAAATTATATTGAAGAGATATCGCTAATACATTAAATGATATAATAAAGAAAATTAACAATAAAGACATACATGCCGCATTAGCAAATGAACAAAACACAAGTAATGGAAATTGCTATAAATATCTTATGCAAGATGCTTGTGAAAAACAGGATTATAATGAGGCTTTTAGTATTTTAAAAAAAATGATAAATCAAGCAGGTATAAATAGTAATCCACCTATTAAATATCAAGATTTGAGCGATTTAAGATCTTTAGTAAATAGAGAGGATTTGTCTCTTAATCAAAAAATGTTGATAGTAGATCAATGTAAAATGTTCTTTTCTTATGAAAAAGATTTGACTGATTGAAAGGATGATTATAAAACATTGAATCAATTGATATCAACAAGATGAGATATTTATGAAAAATTAACATGATATGATAATACGCCATTCCCATTAAAAAATAAAGATTATAGATGAAAAGTAAAAAAGATATTAGAATGAACAAAAGACTTGAGAAGTAATCCTGTTTGAAATTTAATTTGAATGACAGCTTTTTATAAAAGTATAATTGATGAGACTCATGGTCGTGGATATTCAATGACAACATTGTGAAACACAACACCATTGTGATGATATATGGAACCTATCGCTGCTTCTGAATTAGAAAGTACAAAAGAATGGTTCCGAAATAATTTAGATAAAACAGCTTTACACAAAAATGTAATAAAAACATCAATAGAAAACCAAATAAATATAGCATTATGAAGACAAAATATTTCTTTGAATGATAATCAATTAGAAAGATTGTTAAAATGAGAAGAAAGTATTGACATTTGAAATGAAAATGATAAAATTAAAGTAACATTGAATGCTGAATATAAATTCTATCTGCTCCAAGAATGTGCTAATGAATCAATAGGAATACAATTAAATTGATTGGAAATTGTTGCAGGTGACACACAAATAGAAACTGTTACAAGTCAGGATGATCCAAATAAGATTGAAGTAAAGACAAAGACACACAAACGTATTAATTGATCATGAATTTATACGAATTCAACCGAATGAATGAACCAACAAGATCCTTCTCGTAAAGGACACTTCTCTATTTTGGGTGGAGGTGGTAAAATCGAATCAAAGGACTGAACAACAGAGGTAGTAGATGATAAGCCGGATGTACCAGTAAAACCACCTAGACCTATTGATTGATGAACAACAGAGGTAGTAGATGATAAGCCTTAATATAAAAATATTTATATAAAAGTATTTTATAAAAAATTTTATTGTTTAATTGTATAAACATGAAAAAAAGATTAATATGAATATTATGATTGATATCAATGATTGCAGTGGTAAATGCATGAGATGTTGCTGTAAATACACATTATTGAATAGAAAATAATTGTAGTGCAAGTAATAAGGATGTATATTATTATCTGACATGATCAATTAAAAAGACACCATCAGATATAGCCAAAGGCTTTAATAAAGATATTTTTGTAGATACTGATAACTCAGAAGTAAGATTGTGGACAAAAGTATGAGTGATTACAAATTGTAATAATTGGAAATTAGATAGTAATGTGATACCTAAGTCTACAAATCCATATTGATCATATTGGACAGAATGAGCGTGTCGGTTTGATATCCCAAATTATACAAAAGTATCAGATCCAACAGCACTAGATGCTCAAATAAGCTATCAATTATGATATCATGAAATAAAATCATCATGATGAACACAAATTTCTAAGAACTTTTATTATAATGATGTTTTAACAAACAGCTATAGATGTTATTCTGGCTGAAATGCAGTATCAGATGTGACTACTTGTCCTACATCTACAAAAAGACAATGAACATTAAAAACACATGAATGAGAGTGTCTAAATTATAGAGTGTTCCGATGTGGAGATTGATTGGTAAATGGACGTTCAAAAACTTGAGCAACAATGACAAATTATACAAACTGAACATACACAGAACAATGTGATCCAAATGATCCAAATCATACAAATTGGTGATCTAACTGATGTACAGCTACTTGTGAGCCAGATAACTATATTCCACCAGTGGAAGATCCAACAACATGTGAAATTACCATCAATCCTAGTAGCATAACTTTGTGAGAAACAGCTACAGTAAGTTATACTATTTCTTGAAATTTTATAGCACCATTATGGTTACAAGTATCACCACAGATGATCCAATGATCTTGGCCTTATCCTATTAATTGAAATACTAATTCAATTACAGTAGGGCCAGAAATACCATGAATATGAACCTATACATTCTGGATTCCAGGACATTCCAATAATTGAGATTTTTCGTGTAGAGCAACATTGACTGTCGTAGATAATCCACCACAATGAACTACATGACTTTCTATAGTAAAATCAATAGAATCTGTTTGACCATTCAATCCTTGAGATGAAATCCGCTATAAGATTGTAGCTACAAATACATGAACAATGACTTGATATGGTCTTTATGTTAGAGATTTGATGCCTGAATATGTAAGTTACCTTACGTCAAGTATATACTTTATCCCAAGTAGTAATCAGCATCCAAATTTTGGACAATGGACAAGTGGTAGTAGAGATGTGTTTGAATATTCAGGTATAACTCTTGCACCATGACAGCAAATTGTAATAATTTTGACATGATTATTATCTGGATTGCCACAAAGCACATTTACTAGAATTTCTTCAGTGGCAAGTCATATGTCACTATGTGATTGATTTATAAGTGAATTTAATACAAAATATTATAATGCTGTCACAATGAACTGTGCAGTAGTATGAGGATCGTGATATGATGAGGATGAAGATTGTGCTGAATTCCCAGTACCATATATGGTAAAAACACAAAGTGTGCGTTGAATTGATTATACTCATGATGAAGTTGTTGTAGCTACAGATGAGATTATCACATATAGAGTAGATTTTGGAAATAAAACATGAGCTATGATGACAAATGTTTTGTTGAAAGATGATATGCCAAGCTGTGTATCATATCTTACATCTACCGTTTATTGAATTCATGGATATACATTTAGTACATGAGTAAATCCTTTATGAAATACTACAATATATTATTCTGGATTTAATTTGGCTTCTTGACAAACATGATATATGATATTGACATGAAAAATTAGTAATTCAAATGAATGTCAAAGTATGTCTAGATATAGGAATGATGCTTATTTAGTATATTCAGGATGATATATCTCGGATTATGTCATAGCAAAAAGACCACGAATAAGTGTTACAAAAGAATGAGATGGTCCTCATTACAATTTAAATGATTCTGTTAATTTTCATATCACAGTGACAAATAACGGACCAGAAATCGCATATGACATATTGTTAGAAGATGTGTGGCCAAATTTACCAGCATGATGTGTAAGTTATGATGGATGGACATGAACATCATGAATAACTAAAGATCCAAATGTAATGAAATGGAGATATTCATGAGCATTTTATACATGACAAAAGTTAGATTTGTATTTATCATGAACAATTTGATCTAATCCAGAATGTATCACAGATTATGTCAATACCGTATTATTAGATTATACAGATTGATCTGGACATCATTATACATGACAAGATAATTATCCTTTTGATGTAACATGATCAGATGCCTGATTTTTATCAAAAGTTGTAGATCATCATACTGTAACCAATTGAGATACAGTAGTTTGGACTATAACATACAAAAATAATTGAATAGTTGATTGGGATACATGATATACATTAACAGATTCATGGCCATGAGATGAATTGGATTATGTGGCTTCAAATTGTAGTAGTATATCAACATGTAGTGAAAGCCATGTAAATAATACATATCTATTTACATTTGATTCTGTATTACATCCAGGTGAATCTAAGACTTTGGTTTTGACCTGAAAAGTGAAAAACAATGCTTCATGGGAAAATGAAAAATGGAATTATGTAGATTTAGATTATCATACAATATTTGGAAATAGACATTTAAGATCTTGAGATTGGATTGAAATAAAAGATGAGCCGGTAGCACCATCCAATTGTTGAAATGGTGTTTTAGAATGAAATGAA
>JAZUKX010000015.1:0-16255 GCA_045643505.1 Candidatus Absconditabacterales bacterium
CATTCAATATAACAAAAAAATACGAAATTTTATTTCACATAATTTTGTTGATACATGAAAAATATTTTAAAAATATCATGAATATTATGATTTATATTGTTATTTACAAATTCAATGACAATAGCCGCAGATTGGAATTTACCAGGGATACATATTATTACACGTGAAGAACGATGAGCAGATGATAGTATTATATACAATACATACCCAACTCGAGCAGCTTTGGAAGCTAAAAAACAAGCAGCTGCGGCACAAGAAGAAAAAGAAAAAGAAGAAGATCCTATTGCCTATGCTGAAAAAAAACAACAAGAGGCTGAAGAATATGCAAAAACAGCAACAGCAATCGCAAATGCTTATTTGAAAGATAAATATTATGAAGATGTAGCTGTTGATGCTACTGCAACTACATACAAATGAAATTCTGTAGCACGAAAACAGACTTACAAGTATGACAAAACAAAAATAATAATCCATCATACTGCATGAGACAATACATCAATGAAAACACAAAAAGATGCTATTGCTTACCTAAAAAATATATATAGATACCATACATTAGATAATTGACGGTGAGATCTTTGATATAATTTCATTATAGATCCATTTGGAAATATATATGAAGGTAGAGCTGGATGAGAATGAGTTGTATGAGCACATGCAAAACGAAATAATACACCAAGTATTGGTATTTCATTAATGTGAAATTTTGAAAACGTCCAACCAACTAAAGAAATGATGGATTCTCTTATAAAACTTACTGCAGCATTAGCTGACAAGTATGATATAGATCCATTTTGAGTCGTAAATTATCACAAAGATTCAAAGACAAAACCATATCTTATTACCACAAAAAATTATGCTATAGCTTGACATAAAGATGCATGAACTACAGCCTGCCCATGAAAAAATGTGTATACTTTATTGCCATATATTAGATCTGGAGTTTATGCAATAAATCACGGACAGACTCGAGAAAGTTCATCAAATTTATGATTAAAATCTCAATCAGAATATTTACTTGAATATGCAGCCCAAAAATCTGGAGATACAGAAACAAATACAACCACAAATACTCAAAAAGTAAAAACAAAATTAACATATTCTTATTTCAATTCTTTGCAGACAAAAATATTACCAACTATCCAAACTTTAAAACAAGATTATGTAATTGCGAATAATATTTCATACGCAATTAATCCAAGTCAAAAAATAAAATGAAAAATCACAATAGAAAAAGCAAAGAATTATTTAAATCAAAGCATATATGTTTTATTGTATGATTTATCTCAAAACTTTGATGAATATGAAATAGCATGTAGTGATTGATGTATTGTAAACTATAAACTTTCTGGAGAGGTGGCAGTAAATACAGCATATACTGATTACGTAAAAATTATTAAGTGAGATATCCTAGAATTACAGATAAAATGAGAGACAATATATGCTGATTCCGTTACTGTAACATCAAATAATAATATTGTAACAGTATCAAATTATGATAGGAAATCATATGCATGAGTTCCACGAAATACTTTTCATTGATATCTATTATTCAAAAAAGATAATATAAAAGACAAAAATTGAAATCAAGAATATAAATATGTAGTGATAAATGGATTATGATTTGAGGAATATATGAAATGAATTGTAGAGACAAACGATACAGAATCTCAGACTAAAAATGAAGTTATGGCTTTAATAGCAAAATCTTATGCTTTATTTTATATGGATCCCGATAATGTTCATCCTAATATTCCTACAAATGCAAGATACAATGCTGTAGATGATCCCGACATATTCCAAAAATATGTATGAGCTTGATTAGAAAAGACATTGACTAAATGGTTTAAAGCACTAGAAAGTACCAAGAATAAACTTGTAATGTATCAAAATTTTGTACCAATTTTGCCATATTTTAGTTGTTCAGCATGATTTACATATTCTGCGACAGAAAAATGGTGATGGACAGATACTCCATATTTGCAAAATAAATTTGATATTGGAATTTGTTCAGATTCTAAATTTTCATGACATGGTGTGGGATTATGCGGACTTTGAGCAGAAAGATGGGCTACAAAATTTTGATGGAGTAGTTCTGATATACTAAACTATTACTATCCAGGAATAACGATCGTTTCAATTTAATCGTTTGTTATTAATTTTTAATTATTAATTATATATTTTGGAAGAATTATTAAAAAAAATTTATCCCTATGACAAAGATAAATTAATTACAGAAATTTTGGATTTATACGAGAGACAATGATATGTAATATCAAATTTTGTCTATTTTTCAATTATTAAGCAACAAAAACTTTTTGAATCAAATGAAAAAAAGAAAAGCACTTTGCAAAAAGAATACAAAAAATCAATTTTGAAATGAGATTTTCTTTTGCCAGATTGAGTAGCATTGCAAACCTTTTATCGTTTAGCTAGTACTCAAATCGAATTACCTGTGAAATCTTTAAGTAATTTAAATGGTACAGATTTTATACCATATTTATTAGATGATTTAAAAAAGAAATTTTGAAGCAATAGATTAGAAATTTATTTATATTGAGCTAAACCTGAAATCGTTGAATTGACAAAAAAAAGATTAGAATATAAATGATTTAACATCGTTTTCACTCATGATTGATTTTCTGACTTAAATTGGAATGATGTACCAAGATCTCAAAATGAGAATCCAATTAAAGTGTTATTGGTAGCAAGATCTACAGTTACTAATCCAATCCAAGAATTATGGACACAAAAAAATTATTCCAAAATCAAAGAAAATAATTTCATAGTATTTACAGTTTGATGACTATTTGATTTTATTGCTGCAGAATGAAATGAACATAAAAAATGATCTCAAAAAAGGGCACCAATGTTTATTAGAAAAATAAAACTTGAATGGCTTTGGAGATTTATTACAGATCCAAAAAGAAATTATAAAAAGGTAAAAAATAGCTTGGCATTATTTCCATACATTTTTAAATATTTGATATTGAAAAAGGAATAAATATTTATAATTATAAATATATTTTAGCAGACTAAAATTTACCATGCAGATAAGAGAAAAAAAATACAATTATTTAGATGAGAATCATTTATTCTCATTCAACAAGACATTATGAAATGGTACAAAAATACAGACCTTTGTTTTGTTAGAATCAGAAAAATATTTGGATTATCAAAAAGAATTAATCCAAGATTTTCTAGCAGATTTAATTGACAATGTTAATACTGAAGTTTTTGATGAATGAGAATTAAAAAAAAGTTTAGAATCAGGATTGCAACAATTGAATGAAAAACTCAAAATGTTCGCAGAAAAGCTTCCAGATATTGACCGCTTTACATTAAAATGATACACACAAATAATAGCATGAAATGCTTTAATTTCATCAATGATTTGAGACACATCCATTGTGATATTTAGGGATTATAAATTGTATTACAAATCATATAACGCTCCAAATAAAGACGACAAGATTGATTTGTTCTCATGATTCATAGAATGAGATGTAGAATCAGGAGATGAAATTATATATATTTGAACAAAGGTCTCAGATATATTAGATCAGTCAGACATTGATGAATTAGAACAAGTATTAAATGAAGATGAATGATGATTCGCAGATTGCCTTACAGATATGATAGGATCTAGGACAGACAAATCAATTATAGGATATCTCACAAATTATTATATACATTGAAATGTATCATGATGAGAAAATATAAATTCAATCAAAAATAAATTACCAAATCGACAAAAATTAAAATGGGCAAATCCAACTTGGGCAAAAAATTTACTTACAAACAAATATTATGTAATTATATTATTACTAAGTATTGTGATTCTGTTCATGATATACACTGTATTAAGTCAGATATTAAAAACTTGAAACGAAAATACTTTTGTTACTGAATCGTGAGCTGTAATTGATATTACAATTGATGATATCAAAAAAGATATATACGCTTTCCAGCAAATGGATGCTTCATCAGATGAAAAATGAATAAAATATAACGAAATAGTAGAAAAATTAACATTGTTAGAAGAAAGATGAAAATGGATTGAAGATGTAGAAAATTTAAAATGAATTGTTGAAGACAATTATTATGCTTGATTTAATATCAGTAGGATTCAAGACATGGTAGCTTTTGATGATTTAGCGACATGAATAAAATCTAGAGTATTTACTTTCAACAACACTGAAAAATGAAAAATTTGAGATATGTTGTTCTTAAATTATCAAAATTCAATAAATGTTTGAGGTACAAAATGAGCATTAATTTGACTGACAAATGATGCTTCTAGATGAACTCCAATAGAATATTGATTGGATTTTGCATTAGATTGATGTTCTATGAATTTGCTAAAAGATTGATTATATTGCTATACAAAAGATGGTCGTATATTTAATATTACAAAAGTTTGAATTGAACCTGTAATTACATCTGATGAAGCTTGATTCCCAGATACAGTATGATCATTATGAGTATATTCAAGTTATTTATATGTATTTCAGCCTAGTTTAAATTGAGCACTAAATTGAGTATTTGGAAGTAGATACAAAAATACAGTAGCAGGATCTGAAATCTCTTTCCAAGCTGGACAAAATTATTCATTAGCAGATACAAGTCTTACTTGAATGAATTTACTTTCATTTGGTGATGTAGCAGTTGATTCTACATTCTTGACTTGGGCTGATTGAAGCTTATATCAATTCTGGAGACCATCTGCATATGGATCATTACTTGAAATGCGTGAGGTAAAATTATTATGATGAGATACAATAAACAATAAATATTCAAATAACGTTAAAGTTATTGCATCATTGAATTCAAGATATGTATATTTATTTGATAGGGATAATCAAACATTTACAGTTTATACATCGAATCCAATAAAAACAAATAGTGATTTCTCATCATCATATAGCTTGTATTATTTATTTAGCTTTAAATTCGATTTAAAATCTGAAGATGTGATAGATATTGCTGTGCCAGATGCTGGAGGAAATAAACCAGACATGTATGTGTTGACTACAGTGTGAATCAATAAAGTGTCATTGTATGATTACATAAGTAGTGTCGAAAAAGATGATGTATTAAAGACAACTACAACTAACGAACTATAAAAATAATTAAGATATTAAAAATCCAGAGAAATTAAGTATCTGGATTTTTTTTATACAAAATTTTACAAAACTAATATCTATTGAAAAAACAACTATTATTTATAGTATAACAAGATATTTATTAATATTAAAAATAGTTATGGACTCAAAAACTCTTAGACAAAAGCGAGAACAATATCGATTAAATAATGATCATAAATATTTACCTGAAGTATCACTTGTTGCATCCAAAGAAAGCACAGCAATGTTTAATGTAGCATGAATGCAACAATTAGTACCATATTTAGCATGAAAGACACATCCAGTTTGAAAAAAATTATTCAATATCCAAAAATGTGTAAGGACAAACGATATAAATTCTGTCTGAGACGCTTCTCATCTTACATTTTTTGAGATGATGTGAAATCGATCATTATGAGAATATTTCAAAAAAGAGTCAGTCCAATATTCATATAATTTTTTGGTAAATGAATTATGATTTGATCCAAAGAAATTGGCTGTCACAGTTTTTGCTTGAGATGAAAATGCTCCAAGAGATTCAGAGACCGCGAGTTATCGATTACAAGCTTGAATCTCTGAAGACAAAATTTCATATTTATGAGCAGATGATAACCGATGGACTCCTGGACCTGTCTGACCTTGTGGACCAGATACCGAGATATTTTACTATACATGAGAATGATATCCATCAAAAGAATCAAATGTAAAAGATGATGAATCAAATTGGATGGAAATTTGGAATAATGTATTTATGGAATTTTATCGTGATGAAAATTGAAAACTCACAAAATTACCACATCAAAATGTAGATACATGAATGTGATTTGAGAGGATGTGTAGAGTTTTACAAAATAAAGCTACCATATTTGAGACGGATTGTTTTCAACCAATTTTGGATATTATCACAAAATATACATGATTGCAATATCTATGAAATGAGAGGAGATTTAGGATTATTGCAGATCATATCAGGACTGCTAGTTTACTTTTGAATGATTGAGTAATCCAATCAAATGTCTGAGCTTGATACGTATTGAGGATGATAATTAGGAGAATGTATTACAATTTAATGCTTTTGAAAGATATCTCAAATGATGAATTAAAATCAATGTTATCTGAAATTATCACATTCGTAAATGAAACAGTACGTACAATAAAAGTAAATGATATATTGAAGTCTATGATTGATGAGATTATGACTTTCAAAAATACAATTAGTAGAGGACTTAAAGTCTTGGATGAAAAAATACAATCAGTTTCATGATGAATATTGGACTGAAAAGATGTCTTTTTCTTGTACGATTCATGTGGATTTCCAGTTGAATTAACCAGAGAAATCTGCCTAGAAAAAAATATTTCAATTAATGAAGAATGATTTAAAAAAGAATTGGAAAACCAAAAAGAAAGATCACGTTCTTGTGCAAAATTTCAAAAAGATGTTGATTGGTCGAAATACTTAGAATGAATTCCACAAACAAAATTTATCTGATACAATGAGCAGAGTAGTACAGATTGTAAACTACTAAAAGATTTCCAAGTAAATGGCCAAAGAATTCTAATTTTTGATCAAACTCCATTTTATGCAGAATCAGGATGACAAAAATGAGATAGTGGAAATATTACATTGGAAAATTGAGAAGAATTATACATCAAAGATGTACAAAAATATGAAGGTGTATTTTTACATTTTGTTGGATAAAAAAAACCGGGGTTAATTTTAGACCCCGTTTTTTTTAGTCACTATCAACTAAATTCATTCTAGGGAAAAAACTATATACAATATTATAAAAAGATCAAACAACTTTATCAAGTCATTTTTCTTGATCGAGCATTCTTTCAGTCAAAATTCATTCATATTTAAACATTTCTGCTTCTACTTTTTTTCATAATTCTTGAAATTCTTTGGTTTGAGCATAATTATCATCACAATTTATATCTCTAAAATTCCAAAAAAGATCTTCATTTACTTCAAAAAATCTTCTAAATAATTCTCATCATTTAGTTTTATAAGAATTTATTTTTTCTACAATACATTGATCGATTATTTTCTCTATTCATTCTCTTTTGTCCTTTTCAAGTCATTTAAATATTGGTCAAAAAACAGGATGTGTTTCCAAATCTATCATATATGGGAAAAATCATTTTGCTTCTAAAAAATTTGCTACAATTCATTTAATTTGTTCAATTTCTTGCTCTGTCATTTAATAAATACAAAATATAAATTGATATGTCATTCTGAGTGTAACGAAGAATATAAATTATACTCTTGTTTTTTTTCTCAGATGATATATATAATTTTTTACATAATTTCAGTTCAATTCACTGAATATCAACCATTAAAATCATCTTTTTTGATTTTTCAGACAATATTAATTTCTTTTTTATTTTCAATATCTTTTATCATATCTCATTTTCATCGAAAAAGGAAATCAATTTTTTTATTTCATAATAATCATTTGATTTTCATATGGCCATTTCAAGTCTTTCAAACTTTTTGTATTGATTCTATTTTTATATTTTCAAATAAATATTGTGGTTCAGGATTTCATTCTCAAAATGGTCAAAGATTATCAATTTTTTTTATAATTTCATCATTCCATTCTTCTTCATAAATTTTTGTATCAATATATGTAATTTTTTCTAAATCATCATCTGAGATGTTAGATATACAATATTGTTTTATCCTTTCTTTCAATTCAGGCAAATTTTCAAGTTTTACACATAATCATCAAGCTCATTTATGTCAACCAAATCTTTCTAGTATATCTCAATTCTGCTGAAGCATCTCAATTACATTGAAATAATCTGGTCATCTTAGACTTCAAACGGCCAATCATTTCCCATTATCAATTTTAAAGACGACACTTGGTTTATTATATTTTTCAGTAATCCTTCATGAAACAATTCATACTATTCATTCATGAAAATCTTCATGTTCTGCTATTAAAATTTTTTGATCATGATCTAAATCTTTTTCGGCGATTTTAAATGCTTCTTCTTGCATTTTTTTCCTTTCAGCATTTATTGAATCTAATTTTTCAAGATATTCAATTTGCTTATCTCCAGAATACAGGAGTGTTTTTAGACTTGTATATGGAGAATCAATTCTTCATCAAGCATTTATTCTTGGTCAAATCACAAATCAAATATGAAATGAATCGACATCTTTTAAATTTAAAAATTTCAAATATCATTTTAATGATTCAGGAATCCTTTCACGATTATTATTGATTAAATCTAATCACTTTTTTACTAACAATCTATTTTCTCAAATTAATGGGACAATATCAGCGACTGTTCAAATAGCTACAACAGGAAGGAAATAATTGAAAACTTCATTTTTTATATCAGAGTCAAATTTACTTTTTTCCAATAATGCAGTAATTAACTTAAAAGCAACTCAGACTCAAGCAAGGAAGTTACATCAATATTCAGGAGAAACTACCGGATTCACCACAGCAACAGCATTTGGTAATGTCTCTAAATTTTTGTGATGATCAGTAATAATTAAATCAATTCATATTTCTTTACAATAATTTGCTTCATCAATGCTTGTAATTCCATTATCCACAGTGATAATCAAATTGATATGTTTTCAATTCATGATATCGATATGTTTATTCTTTAGTCAATATCAATCTTCAATCCTGTCAGGATACATTATACTAATATTTTTGTAGTTCAAAAATCTTGTAAAAAATTCATACAAAATATAACTAGAAGTTACTCAATCACAGTCATAATCACCAAAAATCATTATTTTATCATTTTTTTTCATTCAATTAATAATTCTATCTACAGCTTTTTGCATATCATTCAATTTAAACGGATCATTTCGATAGTCTTTGCATTTTGGATTCAAAAAAATATCGGCATCATCATTGACGCCTCTAATTTTCAAAAGTCTTTCAATTAGACTTAAATTACTATCATCACATAAAATTTTATATTTCATTTTTTACAAACACTTTAATACATTACTTGAATTATACTGTATGTCATCCTGAGCCAAAGACGAAGGACATAAAATATTATTAATTATTCATTTTAAATTATTCATTATCTATATCATACATCACTCAATCTCTTCATTCATTTTTCATCTCTTCATATAGTGGATCATCTTTGTCCAAAAATCACAAATTTACTAAATCATCTCACAAATTTCATCAAATATTTCATTGATTTTTCATTTCATCTAACTCATTTTGATCAACAATTTGAAAATCAGCTTCTCAAACTACATCTCATTCACTATATCAATTATAATATTCCTCATGAATACAATCACATCAATCATGACAATAACAGTCACAATCATGATGTTCATAGCATTTACAATTTTCATCTCCAATCATTATTCAATAATTTTATCAATTAAACCATATTTTAAAGCATCAGTTGGAGTCATCCAATTATTTCTTTCCATATCTTGTTCAACTTTTTTGATATCTTGTCCAGTATTTTTTGCCATAAGTTCTATAAACATTTTTTTTACTTTTACCATTTCCATAGCTTCAATTTGAATATCTGTAGCTTGACCAGTAATTCCACCACCACTAATTAATGGCTGATGGATCATAATTTTGCTATGTGGCAAAGCATATCTTTTTCACTTAGTACCACCAGCAAGGAAAATTGATCACATTGAAGCAGCTAATCATGTAGCAATTGTAACTACATCACATTTGATATATTGCATAGTATCATAGATAGCCATACCACTATAAACTTCACCACCTGGAGTATTTATATACATTACGATATCTTTGTCTGGATCCTTTTTTTCTAAATACAAAAGTTGTGCTACTACCGTATTTACCAAACTAGAATCAACTTGATCTCCAACAAAAATAATCCTATCTTCCAATAATCTAGAATAAATATCATAAGCTCTTTCTCAAGCTTTTGTCTTTTCAATTACGCTAGGTACTAATGTCATTTTTTATTACAAAAAAATAAAATTTCAATCAACAAAAATAGATGTACAAATATAAAAAATAAAATCAAATGAAAATTAAAAAATGTTTTTACTTTTTTTTGTTTTTTTATGTCTTTTCCTTGAATTTTACACAAATAATAATATAAAAAAACTATTGTGAATGAGTTTTACAAAACTTTTTAAACATGAGAAAAAAAGGATTTACACTATTGGAAGTAGTACTCGCAGTCACTCTATTTTGATTAATGATTGGAGTAATACTACAAGCATATACAAGTATTCAATTAGGTAATGTAAAAGTATTAGATACACAAAAAACTATCGAAGTATCAGAAAACCTTTTTGAAAGATTAAATGATATGTCTATGGATTATGTTATTGATACATGAAAATACACATGATTGGACTATGCACAGATTCAAAATAATGAAAATACAAAAATTATAAATACATGAACGTTATGGTTAAAACAAATAAATGATAACATAAGTATATCAATTTTTACATGATGTATGTCGTGAAACTGCTCATTGTATATTCAATCTAATTCTACAACAAAAGGATGTGATGTTTATAGTAAGTGATGTATACCAACAAGTTGAGATTGACCGGTAAATTTATGAAAATATGATGAAGTAAACGTTGATTATTTGAATTTTGAGATTTATCCAGATCAACAATATGTAAATATCAATATCAAGACTAGTATCCCATGATGAGAGACATTGCAATCTTGAGATTGAATACGATTGACAACAACAATTGGATTCAAGACATACGATAAATATGAATGAGAACTAACAGCAGAAACTTTGTGTGAAGACGTGTGTAGTATTAGCCAAATATCAAATACTGGTATCAAACAGAGTTCAATCAGCTTGACGTCTATGTGAAACAATCAAACATACAATGCATGTACAATATGACAATATAAGTTAAAAGACAATACTAATTGGACAAATATTTTTAGCATATTTTTTAATCTTATAGATTATCGAAATAATGAAAAATATGATTCTAAAACAATATACGATATAGCAGCAAATTGTAAAAACAATGAATCTACATGTAATAAAAATTGTAATGATAATAATCCATGAACAAACCCATATAATTGTTGATATATACGTAAAACAATTCAAACTAAGGATTATAAAAAATTTGAAAGTGGAAATTCCCTTACATGATGCGAACTTTATAATTCATATGTTATGAGCAATACATGTGAAGATATGTGTAAAGCATCAATATTTTCATGTCTAGATACAGAGAATGATCCATTACAAAAGAGGACATGAATTAAAGTTACTACATGAAAATATGCTGGATTATATTTACAGAATCCCAAAGAATATTCAGTTGCAGACGATTGAGCTTATAGTGATTGAATCTGGACATGATTTAATGGCCGGAATTGTTCTACATGAACAATAACAAAAGATACTTGTAATTGATGATTTCATGTATTCATTTTTTGCATAAATTGAGACACGATATACAAATGTAATAATAATTGAGTATTCTATTGTTCAGGTACATATTATTGAAATTGATACAGACAATGAGCAACCGAACTTACAAAAACAGAATACGAAAAAGATTGTGTAGCATGGGCATGGACATGAATAACAAATAGCTGAAGTGTCAAAAATTCATGAACAAGATATGTATATAGTGATGTCCTATCCCATACAGGATTTGATCCATGTATTTGTAAAGTAGATTATCAATATTCATATGATGCATGATGAATAATTGAATGATGAAATTGTTGATGATTAAATTCTGATTATACAGCAAAAGATGAAAATTTAATTTACTGACAATGAACTTGATTCGATGGACAAAAACGATCAAATATATCTTGATTAAGTTGACGAGTCTGAGTTGCACCTATATTAAATTGGAACAATTGTGATCAAAACGTAAATGGTGTATGTCAAAGATGAGTAACATATAATAATAAAACTTACGATGTAGTATGAGGTAGTGGAATGTATCAAAATAATGTAAGCAGATATAATCGAAAAGATTGTTCATGTACCAATAATACTTGAGAAGATAATTTTTATGCTTGTGTAGATCGAGTACATCCATGTGAACGACCAGCACAATTAATGACATTACATCTAAATTGAGCAATACAAAATAGTAATGAATCAAAAACTTGGTATTGTGAAAATAAAGTAAATTCCGGAGTATGGGATTATAATTCAGGATGCCTAATACCAAATGGAACATGATGTATAGGTGATGAAATAACCTGATGATATACACCCGTACCTATATCAATGACAGAAGCAGATATAAGAACAAAATATTGTGAATCAATATGATCAGAACGAGAAGTAGTTTGAACTTATGAATATAATCAAGACACTCCGAGATATAATTGATCATATTCAAAATATTGTAGAAGGAAAACTAATGAATGTAAAACTTATTCCGAAAATATAATCACACCAGAATGGTATTGTGAAAAAATACTTCCATTATGAAAATTTTGAACTTACAGCTTCCAATCAGATATACTAGGTCGATATGACCGTGATAAAGAATGATGCCGTTACTGTATATTCACATGAGAAATAGAACCAATTGAGCAAAATAATGCAAATGATCGATATTGTAAAAACAAATTATGATATGAATTATGATTAACATGAAATAATAATGATAAATGCGGAAAATGTGCTTTAACTTGAACAGAAATCAGTATTGATATTAATAACGCAAAACAACGATATTGTGAAAATAAGGTATCAGAATGACTATGGAATTGAACATTATGTCGTACTACACAAGTCGAAGAACAAGATGCACAAAAAAAATTTTGTAATAATCATTCATCATATTATTGGTATAATAATAAATGCTATCAAACAATAACATACAGTTATACAAATAGTAACAGTAATTGACAAATAACGTGTGCATTGAAATGATATTATTGGTATAATAATAAATGTTATCAAACTAGGACACCAAATTACTCAAATGAAGTTACATCAAATGAAGCGCATCAATATTATTGTTCAATAAATCCAACAACAACTATATTAGAATGATCAATTTGTTATAATTCATTTAATTTTAATAATATTAAAAATCTTAGTTGACAATATTGTACTTGATGAATATGACAATTTTGGAGTAATACATATAATCTTTGCTACAATAATTGATGAACTAATTGTTTATGAACTAGTACAACAAATATATATCAATGAACTAGGACATATGAAATAAATACAGAAAAAAAAGAAATTAGACAACAATATTGTACAGATTTTCGTTGATTACATCGAGATGATACTTATGAGTGCCGAAAAGAAAACAAAAATAAATGTATTGATAATAACGAGTATACAACAATACCAAGTGTAACAGAGTTTATATGAGTAGTACGATATACTTGAATGGATACAAAAATGCTTACAATAAACAATAAACAAACACTTTGCAATACTCGACAAGCACCTCGAAACAATCAATCATGTACAGCCATGGAATGTCGGCGAGGAAAAGATATCTCAAAGATCAATAACTATAACGATCGGTATTGATTTCGAAGTAGCAGAATGACATGAGAACTTAATTTTTCACGATCTCCAACAAATAATAATTGTAGATATTGCAACAATTATTGGTATGAATATACATGAATAGTATGATGTGAATGAAACGAAAATTGTTCATTAACTTGATTAATGAAATGGCGATGCGAGCATCAAGAAACTGTATTAGATTATCAATGGGTTTGAGATAGTTCATCAGGATTCTGTGCTAAATATACACCATATGAATCGTCAATATGTAGCTGAACAATAACACCACTTATGACATGAAAGGAATTAACTTGAAGTGATGAATACTACGATGAAATCTATTGTAAAGAATGAACAATTAGTGGACACTCAATTCGATTATCTCTTACATGAAAAGATGAGAGACGAGACGAATGGACTTGAAATTTTTGTTTAGATAAAAATGAGCACACAGACTTATGTGTATATGCGAGTAGTATTGAAAGTAATTGGACTGGAATTAGTTCATCATGAGGATCATCAATATATTACACAGGATATGACACATGAATTTATATACCAGATGATACACGTTTTTCTCAAAAATACAGTGTTTTAAATTCTGAATACGAGTTAATATTAACAAGAAAAAAATATAATATAAATTATAAAAATTCAGAAACACCTTTTCAATTATGAATAGATAAAGATTGGCTTGAATGATGACAAGAAAAAGATGTCTTAAAAGATTATACATACACTTGTGATTTATCAATTGCACAACAAAGTAATAACATATTAAATATCATAGAATGAATATCAAAATCAAGACAAATTGAAAATTTTGAAAACAATCTTGACAGCGTGCCACGATATTTAAGATGGCTCTTTTAAATACAAACTTTAAACATTAAAATATACAAATGACAGAAAACACACAACTATCAGAGAGAGATGTAAGAATCCAAAAAATTCAGAAAATGAAAAATCTATGAGTCAAACCTTACGCTCAGCACTTTGACAAAAAAAATTTAATTGAGGATATAATAAAACAAAGTGAGAATAAAGAATTTAGAGATATAAACGAGATTATTCCAAATCCAGAAAAACAAGTAGTCACAGCATGAAGACTTATCTTGTACAGAAGTTTTGGTAAATTATCATTTGGTACAATTGTAGATTCTACAGACAAAATCCAAGTAATGTTTCACAGAGATAATTGTAAAATAGATATATCCACATCAGCAAACGAACCAAATTTAGTAGAATCACTTTGAGAATGAGAAAATGAAATCTCAGCATACAAATTTATGGAAAAATTAGTTGATGTATGAGATTTTATCTGAGTAACATGAGAAGTATTTAGGACTCACAAATGAGAACTTACAATTTTTGCTTCAGAATTCAAGTTCCTTTCAAAAGCAGTTCGTCCATTACCAGAAAAATTCCATGGTTTGACAGATCAAGAAGAATTGTATAGAAAAAGATATCTTGATATGACAATGAATCCAGAAAGTTATAAAAGATTCTTATTTAAATCAAAATTTTATCATACATTGAGAGAATTCTATCACAAAGAGTGATTTACTGAAATTCAAACTTCAATACTGTGAAATGCTGCTTCATGAGCTGCTGCTAAACCATTTATAACTCATCACAATGATTTTGGTACAGAATTCTATCTTAGAATTGCTTTTGAAACGGCATTAAAAAAAGCAACAGTTTGAAGATTTGAAAAAGTATTTGAGATATGACAGGACTTCAGAAATGAATGATCAGATCCATCTCATTTACAAGAATTTACACAAGTAGAACACTATGCTGTATATCGAAATTATGAAGATAATATGAAATTTATAGAAAAAATGATGGATTATATCTTTGATAATATGTGAATCGATAGAAAAATAAATGTAAAAGATAAAGATGGTGTAGTTAAACAAGTGGATTTCACTACACCATGGGAGAGGATTGATTATGTAAAATGAGTAAATGAAGCAAGTTGATTAGATATTACTCAATATTGAGAAGATGATGCAGACAAATTACGTGCAGATATTAGAGCCAAATGAATTGAATTTGAATGAATGGATACAATGTGAACAACCACATTGATAGATTATTTATACAAAAAAGTATTGAGACCAAAAATTATTTGACCTGCATTTATTTATAATTATCCTGTAATTATGCAACCATTGGCAAGGGTTTCAGATGAAGATGCATGAATAGTAGAGCAGTTTCAATTACTGGTAAATGGACGAGAAATATGTAAAGCTTATTCAGAATTGGTAGATCCTTTATTCCAGCAAGCAAACTTTGATAAACAAGCAGAAGCAGCAGCTAGATGAGATGAAGAAGCTACAGCATGAGACAAAGATTTTGTGACAGCTATGGAGTACGGAATGCCTCCACAATCTGGATTTGGTATGTGATTAGAGAGAATTTTAGCTATACTTACAGAGCAAGATAATTTGAGAGATGTAGTTATGTTCCCAATCATGAAACCAGAAGATGAAAATAATTAAAAAATAAAATTTGTATACAATGACTTAAATAAATAATTTTAATGAGACAAACTTTTTAATTATAAGATTTAAAGATGTGAATAGAAAATAATGATAATAACTTAGAAATAAAAATTAATTCAATTACCAATT